>JABXIP010000209.1 GCA_013373005.1 Cytophagia bacterium
ATTAATGTTTTGGCCGAAATGATCGCCTCTTTGAAAGATGACAAAAAGTACATCACCATTCCTGGGTTCTATAACGATGTGCTAGAGTTAACTGCTGAAGAGCGTGCTGCTATGGCTAGAGCGCCTTTCAACCTGGAGGCCTATAAGAAATCAATCGGGCTGAGCGATGTGGAGGGAGAAGAAGGCTATTCTACCATGGAGAGAGCCTCTATTCGTCCAACCCTAGATGTTAATGGAATATGGGGAGGCTATATGGGAGAAGGAGCCAAAACGGTAATTGCCTCCAAAGCCTATGCTAAAATATCCATGCGTTTGGTGCCACATCAAGACCCAGATAAAATTACTGAATTGTTCCAGAAACATTTTGAGTCAATTGCGCCACCATCGGTTAAAGTGAAAGTAACTCCACACCATGGCGCATTGCCTGCGGTTACACCAACGGATTCTCCGGCATATTTGGCTGCGGCTAAAGCCATGAAAGAGACTTTCGGGAAAGAGCCGGTTCCGTTTAGAGGCGGAGGATCTATTCCTATTGTTGCTTTGTTTGAACAAATATTGGATAGTAAAACAGTATTAATGGGCTTTGGTTTGGATTCGGATGCCATCCATTCGCCTAATGAACACTATGGTCTGTTCAATTATTACAAGGGAATTGAAACCATTCCGTTATTCTACAAGTATTTTGCAGAGATGAAGGGGTAGGGAAAACACCCTCAAAACGGATTCCAAGTCAAACCATATTTTTGAAATGAAGAGATCAAATTTTCTATTCTTCGTACTTTTTTTTGTGTTCAGTACACAGGCTTTTGCCCAGTTCAAAACTACGACTAGCTGGTCATATGATGCTTCTAAAACGGAAGTGCAAACTGGCGATGAAATAGAGCTGATCTTTAAGGTGAACATCATCAAAGACTGGTATCTATATTCTAGTGACATTGATCCAGATGTTGGTCCTATGGTTACCGAGGCAGAGTATGAGCCAAACGATAGCTATGAACTTATCGGGGGCTTGATACCGATTAATGCCAAAGAAAAGTATGACGAAATATGGGGAACTGATGTCACTTACTTTGAAGGAAAGGGTGAATTCAGACAGAAAATCAGGATTCTTAAGAAAGACCTAGATATTACAGGTTCACTGACTTTTCAGACTTGTACCGATGTTGATGGCCAGTGCATTCCGGGAGGTGCTGATTTCGATTTCAACTTCATCAAAGTTACTGGTGGAGAAGACATGAAAGCGGAAGGAGATTATAGTGATCTCCTGGAGGCAGAAGGCGGAGAGTCTCTTTGGGGCTTCTTTTTAGCCGCCTTTATTTTTGGTTTGGCGGCATTGCTCACGCCTTGTGTTTTCCCAATGATTCCAATGACTGTGGCTTTCTTTACTAATAGCTCACAGTCTAAGAAACAAGCTAGAGTTAAAGCCACTTCCTATGGTCTATCTATCATTTTGATTTACATTTTGGTGGGATTGATTTTCACTAGTTTCTTTGGAGTTGGGCTGGCCAATGATCTGGCAACAGGGGCAGTAGCGAATATTATCTTCTTTGCTGTGTTCCTGATTTTCGCCATTTCATTCTTTGGCTACTTTGAGATTAATCTACCAACAGGTTTTGTAAATAAAATGGATAAGAATGCCAATAAAGGTGGATTCCTTGGGATATTCTTTATGGCCTTTACATTGGTGTTGGTTTCATTTTCTTGTACTGGACCGATTGTAGGAACCGTATTGATTGAATCATTTAAAGGAGCGAAAATCAAACCTTTGGTGGGTATGCTGGGCTTTTCTTCTGCCTTTGCTATTCCGTTTACAGTCTTCGCATTCTTCCCGGGTATGTTGAAAGACTTACCTAAGTCTGGTGGGTGGTTAAACTCTGTGAAAGTAGTCCTTGGCTTCATTGAACTTGCACTTGGTTTCAAATTCTTAAGTGTTGCAGATCAGGCTTATCACTGGGGTCTGCTCGATAGAGAAATTTACATCGCCATTTGGTTTGTACTGGCTCTTGGTTTGGCCCTTTACCTTTTCGGAATCATCAGATTTCCGCATGACGATAAAAAGAGAAAATTCCATCCGCTTCGACTGGGTGTAGCAATTGCTTCTCTGGCTTTTGCGGTTTACCTGTTTACGGGCTTTAGAGGTGCTCCATTGGATGGACTAGCCGGTTATCTTCCACCAGATAAGAAGACCGACTTTTCATTTGCGGTAAGCTTAGGTTTGCAAGATGCTCCTGAAGAAATAGAGGTCGCTCCGGTTGGCTACGAGGGAGCGGTAAAATATTCCGATTTCCTTGAGCTTCCACATAACCTTAGAGGCTTCTTTGACTACGAGCAAGCGCTGGAATATGCAAGAAGTGAAGGCAAGCCGATATTCATTGACTTCACCGGACATGGCTGCGTAAACTGCCGAAAGATGGAGCAATATGTTTGGTCGGCTCCTGAAGTGCTGGAAATATTGAAGCAAGACTATGTGGTTTTGGCTTTATATGTAGATGACAAGACTGAACTGCCTGAGTCAGAATGGTACACTTCTAGTTTCGATGGCAAGGTGAAGAAAACTGTCGGTAAGCAGAATTTCGATTTTCAGATTACCCAATTCAATGGGAACGCTCAGCCATATTATGTGTTGTTAGATACGAATGAGCAACCATTGGTGGCACCTCTTTCTTACGACCCGAGTGTAGAGAACTTTGTGGAGTTTTTGGAAAAAGGAAGTGAGGAATTTGAAAGAAGAATGAGTGCCACTGCGTTGTCTAATTAGACAAAAGCTATGGCCGAACAAACCAATTTGAAGAAACAACTTCCCGTTGAAGGAATGACCTGCGCAACCTGCGCAAATACAGTTGAAAAAACACTCCAAAATGCTCCTCATGTAATTACGGCAAGTGTTAACTATGCCACCCAAAAAGTGAGTCTTGAGGTTGATGAGCAGGCTAATCTGAAAGAGCTGAAAAAGCTCGTGAAGAATGCCGGTTACAGCCTTATTTTGGAAGATGAGGTGGCCAAAACGGCCGATGAAAAACTGAAGGAAATCAAGAAGCAGCTGTCTGTGGCGTTACCGCTTTCAGTAGTGGTGATGGTGCTTTCCATGTTTGTGGGTGATTTCGCATACAAAAGCTTCATTCTTCTGGCACTTACCCTTCCCGTTCTGTTTTATGCGGGATTGCACTTCTTCAAAAATGCATTCAGGCTGGCGCTAAAGCTGCAAACCAATATGGACACACTCATAGCCAGTGGTACGGGAGCAGCGTTTTTCTACAGCTTAATCAATACATTTTTTCCTCAATGGATAAATGGGTTGGGGCTCCAGGTTCATGTCTATTATGAATCGGCTGCGGTTATTATCACTTTTATTTTATTGGGAAAATTTCTTGAAGAAAGAGCCAAGTCAAAGTCTTCAACTGCTATTGAAAAGCTATACAAACTTCAATCTAAAAATGCCATCAGAGTTGAAGATGGGCAGGAAAAGGAAGTGCCTTTAGACGAAGTAGCTATCAGTGACTTGCTGCTTATTAAAGCTGGTGATAGAGTTCCTGTTGACGGATCCATTGAAAAAGGATCTGGTGTGCTCGATGAAAGCATGCTCACCGGAGAGTCAGTACCTGTAGAGAAAGAGCAAGGTGATTTGGTCAAGGCCGGAACTTTATTGAAAAACGGAACCCTTACGATTAAAGCCGAAAACCTAGGAGCCGATACTGCCTTGGGGCAAATCATCCAGATGGTCTCGGATGCTATGGGCTCAAAAGCTCCGGCTCAAAAACTGGCGGATAAAATCTCTTCCATATTTGTGCCTGTTGTCTTGGTTTTGGCTATTGCCACCTTCATTATTTGGTATACTATGGGAAGTGATAATGCCTTTGCCATGGCCTTTGTCAATACCTTCAGTGTACTGATTATCGCCTGCCCTTGTGCCCTTGGCCTGGCCACACCGACAGCCATTATGGTGGGTGTTGGAAAAGCAGCCTCCAAAGGAGTATTGATTAAAAATGCTGAGACTCTGGAGAAACCAAAGAGCATCAAAGCTCTTCTATTTGATAAGACGGGTACTATATCAAAAGGCAAGCTGGAAGTGGTCTTTGAAAAAAATTATTTCGAAGAGGGGGATAGACTGCATTTGCTGAGCATTCTCAATGGCATGGAGTCTCAATCGCATCATCCTATGGCCGATGCCGTTACTAACTATTTGAACGATAAGTATTCGCTTATGCCTTTTTTCATTAATCAGGTAGAAACCATTTCAGGGGTTGGCCTCAAGGCCAAGATTGACAATGAAGAATACAGCGTTACTGGTCTGAGTGAATTGATAAACCTGGATGATGATAAAACCCAGGCAGTCAAACAGCTTCAAAAGGAAGGCCGATCTGTAGTTGCTTTTTGGAAAGGCAAGGAATTATTGGCGCTTTTTGGTTTGCACGATAATATTAAACCGGAGACTAAAGGAGCGGTAGAAATACTGAAGAGAAAGGGGCTTCATCTGGAGGTCTTATCAGGAGACCATCAAGCGGCTGTTGCAGCAGTGGCTCACGATTCTGGAATTGAAGACTTTAAAGGTGGGCTTTTGCCGGAAGATAAGCTGAGGTATCTAAAGGAAGTTCAACAGAAATATGGACCAACTGCGTTTGTTGGAGATGGTATTAACGATGCTCCTGCTTTAGCTCAAGCCGATTTAGGCATTGCCATGAGCACCGGAACGGATGTGGCTATCGAAAGTGCTGATGTCACGCTGATGTCGGGAGATATCACTAAGATCAGCGAGTTTTTCCGTTTGTCTGAGCAGATCAGTTCTACTATGAAGCAGAACCTGTTTTGGGCATTTATCTACAATGTAATTGCCATTCCTGTGGCAGCAGGTATTTTGTATCCCGTCAATGGGTTCTTGCTAAACCCAATGGTTGCCGGTGGAGCCATGGCATTTTCTTCATTGAGTGTGGTACTCAATAGCTTAAGGCTCAAAGTAAGGAAGTAAGCCTTCTGGCACTTTTTTCGACTTTTTTCGCAGAAATCACTTAATTTGTCGTTAGGCTCAAAACAAAGGTCAATGAATAAGAAAATTGCGGGAATCGCAGGGACGGTATTAGTAGCAGTAGCAGTAACATTTTTCATCTTCAGATCACAAACCAAAGAGGTCGTTGAACAAGACTTTTTCGAGGAGTCTGATGAGGCATTTATCGAAGAGCCGATTGAGCCTCAGTTTAAGTTTGGTATTCCTTTGGAGTTGTTCGAAACCGAGGAAGGTAAAATCAAGCGCAACCAGACTTTCGCAGACATCCTTCTGCCTTACAACCTGAGTCATCAGGATATTTATTCAATTGATAGAATTTCAAAAAATGTTCATAGTGCCAGAAGTCTAGTAGTAGGAAAGCCATACACTATTTTCTACACCAACGATTCAATCAAAAGGGCTTCTTTCTTTGTCTATGAACCTAATAACACGGAATATGTAATTTATCAGCTTACGGATTCTCTGGCGGTTTACAAGGAAACCAGAAAGGTTGAAGTGGTAGAGAAAACTATGGCAGGTTTAATCACGGTATCTTTAGATCATTCTATCCGTGAGCAAGGGGGTTCTGCCGCTTTGGTGAATGCCGTTGCGGATCTTTATGGTTGGCAAATAGACATGAGAACCCTGTTCAAAGGTGACTGGTTCAAAGTGGTTTACGAGGAAAGGTTAGTTGATGGAAAGCCGGTTGGTATTGGTAATATCATTGGAGCCGAATTTAATTATCGAAACAATGATTATAAAGCCTATGGCTATAATCAAGGTGATGGTTTAAACTACTTCGATGAAGAAGGCAGAAGTAACCAAAAGGCATTTCTTCGCTATCCGGTAGAATTCTCCAGAATCTCTTCTCGATACAATCCAAATCGTATTCATCCGGTTTTAAAAAGTAGAAGGCCTCATTTGGGGACAGACTTTGCTGCGGACAGAGGTACTCCAATCAAGGCTGCTGGTGACGGTATAATCACAGAAAGAGGCTTTACTAAGGGCAATGGTAACTATGTAAAGATCAAGCATAATTCTACTTACACCACAGGCTACTTGCACATGAGCAAATTCAGCAACTTGAAAAAGGGCCAAAAGGTGAAAAAAGGAGATGTAATTGGTTATGTTGGTAAAACAGGCTTGGCTACTGGATACCACCTATGTTTCAGGTTCTGGAAAAGAGGTCAACAAGTTGATTTCTTAGCTGAAGATCTGCCTTCTGAGACTCATTTAAAGGAAGAGTATATGATCGACTTTGAAACCTTGGTTCAGTTAACCGATAAAAAACTAAGTGATATTCCTACTGATTGGGTGGATTCCTCCATCTCTGCCAGTAACGAATAGATTCTTAAAGATTTCTTATAAATGAGCAGGGTAAAACCCTGCTTTTTTCGTTTATATTGTTTCTATGAAAAGGGCAGTTTTACTTTCACTGATACTTCTACCCGTTTTGTCTTTTGGCCAGGAAAAGGTGGGCCTTGTTTTGAGTGGTGGTGGCGCCAAAGGGTTGGCTCATATTGGCATTATCAAGGCTTTGGAAGAGAATGATATTCCTATTGATTATGTGGTAGGAACCTCTATGGGAGCAGTTGTGGGTGCTTTTTATGCTTCTGGCTACAGCCCTGAGGAGATTGAGTCAATTGTAACCGATCCGGCTTTTCAGCATTGGATGAATGGCACCTCGACTGAAAGGTATCAATACAATTATACTAAGGAGGAAGATAATGCCTCTTGGTTGTCTTTAGACCTTATTATCGATCCCGAGAAAGGAGCGCAATTCAACTCTCCATTAGCTAACGACCTCATCATCAATTTTGTGTTAAATGAGTATCTGACCCAAGGGGCACAGGCGGCTGACTTCAATTTCAATAAAATGATGGTGCCTTATAAGGCCGTTGCTGCCGATGTATTTACGCAGTCTACTCTTGCGCTTGACAGTGGCTCAATTATGAAGGCTGTTCGGTCTTCAATGGCTGTTCCTTTCTTCTATCGTCCTATTAAGAACAACGACCAGTACCTTTTCGATGGGGGAATCTATGATAACTTTCCGGTAGATATCATGCGTAAAGGATTTAGTCCGGACATAGTGATTGGCTCTAATGTGGCTACCAGACTTAGTGAGACATACCCTTTCGATACCGATGATCAGATTATCAATGATGCTTTGCTCTTTATGTTCTTGGACAAAACGAACCCTGCCGTTTTAAGCGAAAGCGATATCTATGTAGAACCTGATATTGAAAATAATTACAGTGCGCTGGATTTCGATAAGGTTGAGGCTTTGATTGACTCGGGTTATCATGCCGCACTGCGCAAAATTCCAGAGTTAAAGGAAAAGATTAGTACCAGAAGAAGCAAGGCTCAGGTTACACTGATGAGAAGAGATTTCTTTGAGAAATTCATTCCTTTTGAATTCTATGATTTAAAACTCTATGGATTTTCTGAGGAGCAAGAGGGCTTTGTAAGGAAACTGATCAACTTTAATGATGGCACGAAAAACATCAACCAGATAAGCGATGCTTACTTTCAATTGGTGTCGGAGCCTTACTTCAAGAACATTTACCCGAATTTTTCTTTCAACACAGAAAGAGAGGCCTACGTTTTAGAATTGTATCTGAAATCTACCGCGAAGAATGCGCTTACAGTGGAATTTGGCGGTAATATCTCAACGCGTGAGGTTTCTACATTGCAAATGGGAGCTGAGCTCAATTCATTCAAAAGAAAATTGAATACTTACAAGTTGATTGTTTCAACAGGCAGATTTTATGAGGCTATGAATTCTTCCACGAGGTTCAATTTTAATCCCAAGACTAGATTTTTTGTGGAGCCCAGTTTCAAATATAACCATTGGGATTACCTCAGTACTGAAGATATTTTCGATGAACAATCAGAAGCTATGGTGCTTCAAAGAACAGATCGCAAACTAGGCGGAACATTGGGTATAGGAACAGGGGGACGCAGTGTGGTTACTTTAGAGAATAGTGCTGTCAGCAGCACTGATGATTTCAGCAACATAGAAGGAGTGTCATCCGATGCGCTCTTAGACCGCCTGGACCTTAAAGGTTTTAAAACGAAGCTGGCTTACGAAAGGAATAGTCTAAACAATAAGCAGTTTCCTACGGTGGGTACCAGATTCTATACAGGGGTTAGCTTTATGCATGCTTCTATTGATTACACTCCAGGAACTACTTCTGTACAATACAATCCGTTAAACCCGATTACTGAATCTTCTAGCCGGAATTGGTATAAGTTTTCTTTAAGCTTCGATGAATATACTGAAGTAACCAATAGCTACTCCTTTGGTTGGTCTTTCGAAACGGCTTATTCTACTATAGAGCCTTTGAATAATTTTAGAAGTACCATGCTCTATACGCCAGCCTTTGAGCCTATGTTCGATTCAAAAACCTATTTTCTGGATAACTTTAGAGCCCCGGGTTATGTGGCTGCAGGAATGAAGCATCTTTGGCAACTTAATAAGAGTTTTGACCTTAGGTTTGAAATGTATGCCTTTGCTCCATTCAGAAGTATAGAGGACAATGGTAATCAGCTAGCCCAAATTCAGTCAGGGTTCAAGGACCCGCAGTTTACCGGCATGGCTGCTTTAGTTTACAATACAGTGGTAGGACCAGTGAGTGCCAGAATTAACTACATTCAGAAAAATAGTGCGCCAATAGGCATTATGCTATCATTTGGATACCTCATTTTTAATGAGAAATCCTATGAGTAGATAAAAATATGTGGTTTGAAGTAAGGTAATTGTTATTAATAGCATAAATTAGCTATTTGTATCACACTCAGTAATACAGCTCACCATGAAATCCTTATTAAGTCTACTGTTCATGGCTTGCGCTTACATTTCATTAAGCGCTCAAACCACCGTGCAATGGGCTGCTCGGGTAGAACGACTGTCTTCAGAGTTTACTGAGTTAGAGAATTCTTCTCGTCAGGCGCTCCTCAAGCCAAACATTCTTCCATCTGGAGGTAGCAATCCAAATGCATGGAGACCCTATAAACCAAATACTGTTGAGTATATCAAAGTTGGCTTCGACCTGCCAATGCCGATTGAACAAATTGCTATTGGAGAAACCTATAATCCGGGAGCTGTCAGCCAGGTATTTCTTTACGACCAAGAGGGCAATGAATATAAAGTTTATGATCAGCCCGCTGGCCCAGTGGAAGAAAGGTGGCGGATGTTTAGAATATTTATAGAGAAGACTACCTACAATGTAGCCTCGGTTAAGGTAGTAATAGATGGGACAAAGGTTAATGGCTTTAGTGATATTGATTGTATAGGTATTTCTAACTCTAAGACTCCAATAGAGGCAAAAATCAACCTCATGCCTAATATGAATTCCAAACTTGAGGTTCACAGGCTAAACGATCTCATCAATAGTGATAAGAGAGAGATAAAACCTCTTCTCACCAAGGATGAGCAAACCCTCTATTTCAGCAGAAGAGGTCATGAAGGAAATGTGGGCGGTGTAGATGATTTAGAGGATATCTGGTATTCAGATTTCGATAAGGACAGTAACGATTGGGGTAAAGCATACAACATAGGCGAGCCTCTGAACAATTTAGACCCGAACTTCATTAGTGCCTTTTTACAAGAGGATGAAGAGCTAATCATATTAGGTAATGAATACCTGAAGGGTGGAATGAACTATGGTCTATCAAAAAGCCGAAGGCTCACCAATACAACCTGGACATATCCTCAAAATCTAAAAATTTATAACGACCTCAATGTTCATGAAAATGTAAACTTCTGGCTGACTCCCGACAGTGAAGTGCTGATTATTTCTGAGGAAGGTAGAGGAACTGAAGGACAGCGAGACCTGTATGTTAGCTTTCAACGAAGTGATGGGGTTTGGACTGAACCAATTCACATGGGACCGGTGATTAATACTGCCGGAGAGGAGGAAGGGCCATTTCTTATGCCCGATAAAAAAACGCTCATTTTTACTTCTAATGGCCATAGCGGGTACGGCAAAAAGGATTTGTTTATGACCCGAAGGTTGGATAATTCCTGGCAAAACTGGACGGAACCTGAAAACCTTGGTCCGGTGATTAACTCAGAATTGGATGATATGTTCCTTTTCATACCAAAGAATGGAGACTTGGGCTATTTCTGTAGAGAGGTTGAAGGAAAAGATTTGGACATTCATTCATTCAGTCTTCCATAAATCTCAAGAC
>JABXIP010000510.1 GCA_013373005.1 Cytophagia bacterium
ATGTTTTTTCAATGTTTTTTGGTTTGAATAAGAACCAAGCAAAAGAATTACCTTTGCGATATGGCAAAATACAGGGGTAAAAAGAAGGTACTTGAACAAGTATTGGTTGAAGGCATTGCGGCAGAAGGAAAATGTATTGCAAGAGTAGATGAGCAGGTAATTTTCATTGAAAAAGTTGCTCCGGGCGATGTGGTAGACGTACTCATTACTCGTAAGAAACCAAGCTTTATGGAGGGCACTCCCGTCAAGTTTCACAGCTACTCCAAAGATAGAGTTGAGCCATTCTGTGAACACTTCGGAACGTGTGGTGGCTGTAAGTGGCAGCATATTCCTTATGACATTCAACTGAAGTACAAACACCAGCAGGTGGTTGATAACCTTCAGCGCATAGCCAAGGTGGAGCTACCTGAAATCAGTCCAATTATGGGCTCTGCCAAAACACAGTACTACCGAAACAAACTGGAGTATACCTTTACCAACTGGAAGTGGCTTACGCAGGAAGAAATTGAAACTGGTGATGAATTGGACCGCAGAGCCTTAGGTTTCCATATACCTGGCAGGTTCGATAAAATTCTTCAAATCCATAACTGTTACCACCAGCCAGATCCATCCAACGCAATCAGGTTAGCGACAGAAAAATTCTGTAAGGAAAATGACATTCCTTTTTATGACCTAGTCAAGAAAACGGGAAATGTAAGGAATTTGATCATCCGTAATTCGGTGAAGAATGAGTGGATGGTCATTGTGCAGTTTGCCCTTGAAGATGAGAAAAACTCACTGCTACTCGAGTTTCTCAAAACTGAATTTCCTCAAATCACCTCCCTGCAATTTGTAATCAATGACAAGCCAAATGAGACTTTTCACGACCTGCCTGTTCAAGTTTACTCTGGAAAAGACTTCATTATGGAAGAAATGGAAGGTATTCAATTCAAAGTTGGACCTAAATCGTTCTATCAAACCAATGCCGAACAGGCTTATGAACTATACAAAGTAACCAGAGATTTTGCAGGGCTCACTGGCGATGAAATAGTATACGACCTCTATACCGGAACCGGAACCATTGCCAATTTTGTAGCCAATTCAGCCAGGCAGGTGGTCGGTATTGAATATGTTGAAGCCGCTATAGAAGATGCCAAGGTCAATTCTGAAATCAACGGTCTTGAAAACACGCTTTTCTATGCAGGCGATATGAAAGACATTCTCAATGATGAATTCATGGCGGAGCACACCAGACCAGATGTAATTATTACCGACCCACCAAGAGCCGGTATGCATCAGGATGTGGTAGACATGTTGCTGAAAATCGAGGCTAAGAAAATCGTTTATGTGAGCTGCAATCCCGCCACCCAAGCCAGAGACATTGGCTGGCTGGATTCAAAGTACAAGGTAACCAGAGTTCAGCCTGTAGATATGTTCCCACAAACACATCATGTAGAGAATGTGGTGCTTTTGGAACTTAAGGTCTAGGATAAATTCATCACCTTAGTAAAATCAACTTATTCAGACATGTAAATAATCTGAATATTGCTGAACCAACCTTAATATAGAATGTCTGAATTAGGGAAAGGCGCTGAGGGCTTTTTTAAATATGTAGCAGAACATCCCAAGCTTTTTTGGGGTGCCAACAATACAGGTTGTGAGGCCAAAACAGATCTTGTGGCCGAACTGGCTTCTGAAAGAGGTTTTGAAACAGCTAAAATTTGGATAAGACCACAATCCGCAACAGATTCTTTCCTTGTCTACATGAATGAAGCCGGTACAGAATATACGGCTTGGAACTATCATGTGGCTACAGAGCTCAAAATCCAGAAAGATACCACCGAGACTTTAATTATTGATCCTACAATTTTTGACAAACCTGTTCATATGGATATCTGGTATGAAAGGTTATCTCGCCTATCAAGGCAGTATAATGTTGTCCTTGAAGTCAAGCGATCAAGAAGGGAGGCTTTTTTTGGCCCCGAAGATTTCCTAACTTCTTCCAACAGAGAAAAAGCACTTCTCAAGCGAGAGAAAATTCTAATGAATGCGGCAAATTTGGACGACCCTATTATTTTAGATGGTATAATGATGAAGCTTAGAGGAGCCTTTGTTGACATTTTGATGAAATCGGAGCCGGAACGCTTCAATGAGCTCAGGGTTATGCTACGTAATGAGGCCTTCGCAATATGGTTTAAGAAACCAATTCCAGTAAAAAAACTAAATTCACAGTTAACTAAGAACACATTTTTCGGTATTGATGCTGACTTAATCAAAAACAGCATTAATCTATCCGAAGCATTTGCATCCGTTGAGCTCAAAGAAAAATTTTGGGAACCAATTGGAATCGCCTTTAAAAAACTCACTCAACGATCTGAAGAGATTCTTAATGGTCGTTTCACCAGAGAGACCATGACGTTTAAAATCGATTGGGAAGATAAGTTTTTCAGACGATCATGGTACTCACCTAACAGTGAGGAGATTTGGAACAACTATGGATTAACAGTTAAAGACCTTCAATATGAAGCCTAGAACGATCATAACATTAATGAAAGTAAAATTTACATTGGCTCTTGTCTGTAGCTCCGTTTTAGCCTCAGCACAAGAATGGAAGCAAATTGATATCAAGGACGATAACGACAGACTTACGGGTGAAAAAAAATGGTTTTACAAAGTAGAAGGGAAATTCAGAGACTATGACCAAGGTTTCATTCAAACAGAGTTTAAGATAAAACCATTGAACGTCAACGCCCATGTTTGGGAAGATGGAACTATTAACTTTTATTTTGATGAAAACAATGAGAAAAACCCATCTACATTTTTGACTGAAGAAAAGTCAAACCCTATAAAGAAAAAGGCTTATTGGACCCTAAATGTTATGACTCAAAAAGGAGGCCCTATAACTAAATTCACTATGCAGAGTTGTTTCGGAGCAAGAAACTGTTTGATGTTTGCCTTTCCAGCGCAAAGAGAAAAATTCATAACGATGTTGAAAGCCGGGCAAATGGTTTGTCAAATAGAACACGAAAAACGCCAATACATTTGGCCTATATCCAGATTAAAAGATGTAGAGCATTTATCAGACAACACTACCACCTATAAGGTAGGTAATATAGCTCCAGAGTTGGGAGGCATTATTTTTTATGTAGACAGTTCGGGCAAACACGGTCTGGTTGCTTCAGAAATGGATCAAGGTGCTTTCCCATGGGGTTGCATAGATGAGGTAATAACCGGAGCAAACCGTGAAGACATTTTCGAAGGTGAAAAAAACACGAGAGATATTGTTAACGGGTGTCAGGAAGAAGGAATTTCTTCTAGTATAGCTGCGAACCTTGAGCTTAATGGTTTTGACGATTGGTACCTGCCTTCAAAAAATGAACTAAACCTTATGTATTTGAATCTGCACAAGAAGGGGCTGGGTAATTTCAAAAATGCCTGGTATCACAGTTCAACTCAAAACGAACAAAAGTCTTACTTCTCGGCAAATGCGGTCTGGCATCAAAAATTTGATAACGAGGGAACTCAATTAACTGCAGGCAAAAAAGTGCCTGCCCAAGTTCGCGTTGTTCGCTCTTTTTGAAAATTATTATCAATGCCCAGGAGTCATTTTTAGACACCCAAATTATTTCTTATCCATTTCATGGTTTTTAAAAATCGGGAAGAATTTCTCAGCCTTTTCCTTTTTGAGATGAGAAAAAACTGAGAAGCTGACATTTATTTATCCAATTACTGTCTGAAGAAGTCAAATAAAAGTCAAAACAACTCATATATGTATTAGAAGAGGTTATTAAGTCAAACCAACACACCATGTGGAGAATGTTGTTCTCTTAGAATTGAGAGGTTAACTCGCAGATAATCAGAAAGTCAATTGGTTTTTGTAACTTCTAAACCTAACCAAAACCAATCAACATGTCAGCATATTTTGTAGCTAGTTACAACGTAACTAATCAGGAAGGATATCAGCAATATCTCCAAACTGTAATTCCAACAATCATGAAGCACCAGGGAGAAGTTCTAATGGCAGATTACGATGTTCAAGCCATTGAAGGAACACCTTCCCAGGTAAACGTCATTATCAAATTTACCAGTAAAGATGCTGCCAATGGATGGTACAACGACCCTGAATATCAGGCCATCAAGCATTTCAGAATAGACAACACGTCTGATGGAGTTAGTTTTATTGGAGCTGAATTTGTTCCTCCAGGCAGCTAAGATCTTATAAATTGAAATTTTCTCGAACCGTTAATAGACTTGAACGGTTCGTTTTTTATAATCAAGAAAGATTTAAGCATGAACCAACTTACTTTTAGAAACGGAGATAAACTCGATGCCATTGGCTTAGGAACCTGGAAATCTGATCCGGGAGAAGTATATAAAGCCATTAGAGAAGCTATCAATTTAGGCTATCGACATATAGACTGCGCCTGGGTATACAAAAACGAAGCAGAAATAGGTCAGGCCTTTGCAGATGCCTTTGCTGCTGGTGATGTGAAAAGAGAAGACTTATTCATTACCTCCAAACTATGGAATACCTTTCATCACCCGGATGATGTCGAAACCAACATCCAGCAAACCCTCAAAGACCTTCAGTTAGATTATCTGAATCTATACCTAATGCACTGGCCGGTAGCACTGAAGAAGGGTGTTGGCTTTCCACAGTCTGCCGATGATTTTATCAGCCTAAAAGATTTGCCCCTTATTAAGACATGGAAGGCCATGGAAGCTCTAAAGCAGAAAGGTTTAACCAAACACATTGGTGTTTCCAACTTCAATATTCCTAAAATTCAAGGCCTCATTGATGCTGGTGGAATGGTGCCTGAAATGAATCAGGTAGAATCGCACCCACTGCTGGCTCAAAACGAATTGCTGGCATTCTGTAACAAAAATGAAATTCTTTATACCGCATATTCTCCTCTCGGCTCAAGAGACAGACCGGGGAAAACCGGAGAAGAACCAGACATGTTCCAAATTCCAAGGGTGAAGGCCATTGCCGAAAATCACGGAGTGCATCCTGCTCAAATTCTTATCAAATGGGCAGAGGCAAGAGGAACCGCGGTAATTCCTAAGTCTGTGAATCCTGAAAGACTAAAGGCAAATCTTGATTCAGCCAACATTCCATTGAGTGAAAATGAAATGGCCGAACTCAATAAGCTCGACATGGCTTACCGATTTATTGATGGTTCCTTTTGGGCCAAAGAGGGTGGACCATACACAGTGGAGAGTTTGTGGAATGAATAGTCGTACTGCCTGCGGTAGCCAAGCCCAAATCTTAATCAGTCCTTTTAAAGGCTGGAAACAAAAAACCCCTGACGACAAGGTCAGGGGTTGGTAATCAAAAATCTATAATTTCTTAACTATATTTTCTTGACATTAACGGCATTTACGCCTCTTCTGCCTTCTTCCAAATCGAAAGAAACTTTGTCGTTTTTGTCGATAGCATCCACTGTGCCTGACACGTGAACGAAGACATCTTTTTGGTTTTCGTCATCAACGATAAAGCCGAAGCCTTTCTCTTCGTTGAAGAATTTTACGGTACCTGTTTTCATTGTAACTTGTAATAAATAAATAATTAATGCTTCAAAGCTAATAATTAGTTTGACACTTTCTTCAGTTCAACGATGAAAAGACTGTTAATTGTTCGTCATGCTAAATCAAGTTGGGACTTTCCGCATCTCTCTGATTTTGAGCGACCTCTGAATAGTAGAGGTAAAAAAGACGTGCCCGATATGGCCAGACGGTTCTGGGAAACCGGTGTTCAGCCTCAGCAACTAGTATCTTCTCCTGCCAACAGAGCACTCACCACTGCCAAAGGTTTTGCCTCTCAGCTAGGCTTTTCTAAAGATGATATAGTGGAAGATGAAGATCACTACCATGCCTCAAGTTCAGCCCTCAGGACTCTAATTCGCAATTTTGACGATGATTATGACTGTATTATGATCTTCGGTCATAACCCGGGACTTACCTGGCTGATCAACGAGTTATCTGATTTTTCACTAGATAATCTCCCCACCTGCGGAGTTTGCGGAATAGAGTTCAATGTAGATTCCTGGAGTAAGGTGAAGAGTGGAACAGGAAGGAAGTTTTACTATGATTTTCCGAAATCTCGATCTTAGAAGAAAACATGAAAATAATTCACAGCACAATCTTAAGAACCATCAACTTTGCATACCCTCTCACGATTTTTGGAGCAGGAGCTGCATTTAGTTTTTACAAACTCATAACCAGTAATGGGGAGATGGAAACGTGGAGAAAATTATGCTTTATCATTGGAGGCAGCATCTTTCTATTCTGTTTCATCTTTTTCTTGGTATTTACTCTTAAAAAGAAAAAAAGTCCCAAGCCTAGATAGGAATACCTTTGACAAACTTTCTCTCCATAAGACCTAGGTTGCTGCAAGCGCTTCTATGATTGGAAACTTAAGTTTGTCAAAGGTTCGTGTAAACAAAGCGGCCAGCCCTTGAAGGGCTGGCCGCTTTGTTATAGTCTCAATACTCAATGCCAAATACTATGCACTACAATATAAACTCACTCAAATCTTTATTCTGAACCAGTCCATCTAATCTCTCCTGAACCATTTCTTTGGTTACCACCACTTTAGCATTTGGAGGAATCTGTTCCGGAATATCGAACAATATCTCGTTGAGCAGCCTGCTCATTACTGTATGTAATCTTCTGGCCCCAATATTTTCAACTTCCTCATTAATGTAGAATGCGATCCTAGCAATTTCCTGTAGTGACTCATCTGTATATTCAAGACTTACGTCTTCCGCACCGATTAAGGCCATGTACTGTTTAGTGAGTGCATTTTTAGGCTCCTTCAAAATCTGATAGAAGTGCTCCTGAGTTAAGCTGTTCAACTCAACCCTAATTGGGAACCTACCTTGCAATTCAGGAATCAGGTCTGACGGCTTAGCCACGTGGAAGGCTCCCGCTGCTATAAACAGAATATGGTCGGTATTGATAACACCATACTTAGTATTTACCGCACTGCCTTCTACGATTGGAAGTAAGTCTCGCTGTACACCCTCTCGGCTTACATCTGGACCACCTCCGCCACCTTTTTTAGACGAACCTGCAATTTTATCTACCTCATCGATGAAGATAATTCCGGTATTTTCGGCTTTTTTAATCGCTTCATCCTTCACCTCATCCATATCGATAAGCTTAGAGCTTTCTTCCTCTAAAAGCAGCTTCTTGGCTTCTTCAATAGTTACTTTTCTTTTTTTACTTTTCTTGGGCATCATGTTCTGCAACATGTCTTGCAGGTTGATCATAGAAGCTTCATCCATGCCTCCACCAATCATTCCTAAGCCATTGCCTTGAGGCGCCTGGACAGAAATTTCAATTTTACGGTCATCTATTTCTCCAGAGCGAATCTTCTCTCTGAAGCGTTCACGTGTTCTTTCATTCAGCTCGGCATCGCTCATTTTATTGGCATCTTCAGCCTCCCCATTTTCCTGTGAAACAGAAGGGCGTAAATTACGAACTGGTGGAATCAAAGCATCCAAAATGATATCCTCAACGGCCTGCTCAGCCCTAACCTTTACTTCAGCCTTCTTAGTCTGCTTTACCAGTTTAACGGATTGTTCAACCAAGTCGCGCACCATGCTCTCTACATCTCGGCCTACATAACCCACCTCGGTAAATTTCGAAGCCTCAACCTTAGTGAAAGGCGCATCAGCAATCTTAGCCAAACGTCTGGCTATTTCTGTTTTACCAACCCCGGTAGCACCGATCATCAAGATGTTATTCGGAACAATTTCACGCTGCATATCGCTTTTCACATGCATTCTTCTCCATCTATTTCTAAGTGCAATGGCTACGTTTTTCTTGGCATCGTTTTGCCCGATGATATATTTATCAAGCTCCGCAACAATCTGGCGGGGCGTTAAGTAATTCTGATCAATCATTTGTTTTCTTTTTAATTAACCCATTCAGATCGAGGTTGATCTGAAAAGTATTGCTACCTCCGGCAGCATGATAAAGTGCCCTGCTAAAGGCAAATTCAAATCTTTTGGATCGAAACATAAACCCAAAAGAAAATCCGGAACCTCCATTGGTTCCGTTCTGATTCTTCAATTCCTGACGGATCAGGTGATTGTAGCCAAACCTTGCTTGAAAGTTAGGAGAAAGCAGCAACTCTGCCCCAAAAACCAATCTTCTGAATACCTCTTCCGAAAAACCCGGCTCCTCATCTTCACCCAAAAGCGTGTTACTTGAGGCATCATAATAAACCACATCGGAACGACTTAAGTTACGTGCGGCTAGCGAAAACCTAAAAGGCATAAACTGCGGTTTGTAACTCAACCCTAGCTGAACATCTAATGGCAATTGGCTATTGTTTCCGTCCAGATAGTCCGACATTAAAAAACCAAGATTTCTCACTAGAAACCCAGCGGTAAAATCCTTTTCAGGGTGTTTGAATGTTCCTCCTAGGTCGAACATCAATGCACTAGCTTGGTATGATGCCAAATCTGAGGTAGCAATCTTGAGATTCCCTCCTACTGAAAATGGGCCAAACTGATGTGAATTCCCGACTGAAAAAACGTATTCATGGACCTTGAAATCTCCATTCAAGAAGCCGTCCTGATCATAGCTTTGCACCTCGCCATAATTGAGGTAGCCAACATTTACTGACCAGGTGCCGTAGTTCTCGAAATTCCGAACATAACTGACTGAGGTATTGGCGATATCTGCAAAATAGCCCAGGCGAGAAACCACCAACCAATTATGC
>JABXIP010000494.1 GCA_013373005.1 Cytophagia bacterium
CGCATTGTGGGCTATGAAGAACTGATTGGCATGAAAGACTATATCTCAATAGACTCTCCAATCGCTCAGGCCTTGCTGAAAAAACAAGAAGGTGATGAAGTTGAAGTAAAAACCCCAGCCACCACACTCACCTGGAAGATTCATAAGATAGAATACGAAAAAGGTGATCAGTGAACAGTTGATTAGGGAATTTGGAAATTAGGAATTTGTTGATGGACATTCGTCAATAGTCAATGGACGATAGACCATAGCTGATATTCCAAACTAGTCTTAAAGTCTCGCTGAGACTTGGCACCTTGATACGCTTACCAACGATCCTTTTCTCATTCTGAGCGTAGCCGAAGAATCAGCCGATCCCTACCTTCGGCAGGCAGGTTTCGACTTCGCTCAAGATGGAAAAAGAAAACCCAGACACCCAATCTATTCTTAACGAAACACTGAAACCAGATCTTTAGCCACAATACCACCTATTCCAAAAATCAATTATATTCATAGGCCTAAAAACACATGCAGCGTCTGAATTTTACCTAAGAGCTAAATCTTACAAACTTGTGATTTCTAGGAAAGTAAAAGTGCGTATAGCCATCCTATTTGGTATGCTATGAGGAAGTTTTAACTATTTATATAAATATATGCGCCACTACAGTGGCGTATAGCGAACGTTGGGGTTAATTAAAATAAGAGGGAATCTGAAATGACTATAAAAGAAGCAATACTTAAAAGCTTAGAAGATTTAAAAAAACCTTCGACATATTTGGAAGTTTACGATCAAATAATGCTCAAAGGATATTATCCTCATTTTGAAACCAAGGACACACCACAAAACACTGTTTCTTCTCAAATAGGCGATTTTATCAGAAAGTCTGACGATAGGGTTAAAAGAATTATTCTCGACAATAATGTATTTGGATACTATTTATCAAAAGATGAGCACCTAATTGATAGTGAGGTCTTAAGTGGCGCGACTGCCTCAAACACCACCATCGTCAAAAAGGCTTCATATGAGGAACGCGACCTACATACACTTCTTGCGACATACCTAAACTTTCATAATATATCTTCCAAAACAATCTATCATGAAAAATCAAAAAACAGCAAGGACAAGAATCAGAAATGGATTCACCCTGATATGGTGGGAGTAGCTTTTCTCAAACTGAAAAACGAAAATAGTCGGGCTCTCCAGCGAACAGTGAATAACAATGACACCTTCAAGATCAATTCTTATGAACTTAAAAAAGAGATAAATACTGATTACGAACTCAAAGAGGCCTTCTTTCAAGCTGTCTCCAACTCGACCTGGGCGAACCATGGCTTTCTTGTTGCTTTTTATATAAATGAAAGTCTGGAAGACGAAATCAAGAGGTTAAATCAATCGTTCGGTATTGGTGTAATTGAGCTAAAAGCCAATCCATTCGAAAGCAAGCTTCACCATCCTGCGAGATACAAGAAACTAGACTTTAAAACAATTGATAAGCTATGTAAAATTAATAATGACTTTAATGAGTTTATCGCACATACAGAAAAGGTACTAACATCTCCTCCCAAATATGCAGATGGAGCAGAAAAAGGGTTAATCTCATTTTGTGACCAACCTCTAATAACTGATAGTGAAATTGAGAAGTATTGCTTGGATAAAAACATACCATTTGAAAAGGATGAAGATGAAAATATGAGCTAAACTAACCCCAACAAGACATAAAAGGCATTGAAAAGACCTTTTATATTGAACGTTCCACCAATTCCCCATTTCCGCAGTCTCCCATTTAATTCTTTTACAATTAGGTAAAAAATAATTCTCACCTTTCTTGGAGCTTAAAAGGCATTTTTATTCTTTTGTTTTACAAATAGGTAAAAATGAATCATAAAATCGGAGAATTCGAAGAGATAGTGCTGCTCTTTGTGGCTGCTCAGCACGAAGAGGCTTATGGCCTTTCTGTTACTAAAGCCATAGAGAAAGAGCTGGGCAGATCTGTCACCATGAGCAGCGTGCATACGGCCCTCTATCGACTGGAAGAAAAGGGCCTGGTAGAATCTAAAATCGGAGATGCTGAGGGCAACCGCAGAGGCCGAAGAAAGCGCATTTTCGTCATCACAGCCATCGGTAAAGAGGCACTTATTGAGGCAAGAGATGCCAGAATGAGGGTTTGGGATATGATTCCTGATTATGTAATGAAGTTCAGCTGGTGACAGAAGACTTCTACGATATAGATCCGCCTAAACGTGCAGAGCGCTTCTTCGAATGGTATTGCAACCCACGGCTGCGAGAAACCATTGGAGGCGACCTCTATGAACGTTATATCGACAACTATGAGCAACACGGCCTTAAAAAGGCCAACAGAAAATACTGGATCGATGTGATCCGATTTATGAATAGACACACACTCAAAAGGTCAAAACAGTCAAAATTCAACAACATGTCTATGCTTAGTAATTACTTCAAAGTAGGTTTCAGAAACCTGGTGCGAAACAAATCATTCACCGCCATCAATGTGCTCGGTCTGTCGGTTTCCATGGCCGTCTGCCTCATCATTATCCTGATGATCAACGATCAGCTCAGCTACGATCGCTTTCA
>JABXIP010000025.1 GCA_013373005.1 Cytophagia bacterium
CGAACTTCACCTTCAGAGTCTCTCCCTCTAAACATTACAGCCAGCGTACAGGTGAAAAACTTGGTGGCTATACCAAAGAAGGCTGATACCCACATCCAGAAGATAGCTCCAGGTCCACCCATGGTAATGGCTACAGCCACGCCAGAGATATTACCCATTCCTACTGTAGCTGCTAAAGCAGTTGAAAGCGCTTCGTAATGACTGATTTGGCCTTCCTTATCTTCTTCGTGATACTTTCCGGCCAATACCTGAATGGCATGCTTGAAATACAAAAAGGGACTGAATCGGGCATATAACATAAAGAATAGCCCACCTCCCATTACAAGTATTAAGAGAGGCACTCCCCAAATCCATCCGGCAAAACCAGAAATAGCATCTTCAATAAAAGCCACAGTAGAAAAATTTAGTCAAGCTGCTATAATAGCGCAAAGAGGTTCAAACACCAACTACATTTCTTTTAATTGTTAGGAATAACAGTTCGAGCCCTATAAACCCCTGGCTATCGACCGCTAGAATTGTCCCGGATAGTAGAAATCTCTTTGGTTGGCTGTATTCCCCGAGAGATGTGACCAACTTTCAAAATCGCATTCTAACCAGGCACAGCTAGCCGGCACATAAGGCTCGAACTTTCTGGTTAAATAGCTGTACAGCTCTGCAATTCCCGGATTATGAGCCACTATGGCCACGTGCTGAAAATTATCGTCCAATCGGTTTATAAAAGCCTTCATCAGGTTTCCTGTAGCCTCATAAAGTTCTTCGGCATCCATAAAGCGTGGCACTTTCTCCAGTGCATCTACAATAAGCCTGCTGGTCTCAAGCGTTCTCTGTGCCGGGCTATGGTAAATGGCATCGAGCTCGAAGGGTAAATCTTTTATATAGGTGCTGAGAATGATTCCCTGATTTTGCCCGTTCGTGGTCAGGCTTCTTTCAAAGTCTCGTTTCTTCTCAGTGGGAAATTCAGCTTCAGCATGTCTGATTAATAATAAATTTCTAACCATTAGTGTTGTTGATGAGTTATGTGTGGAACAACGAAATAAGCAAGGAATTGATATATCTCAAACTAGGTGAAAAATCAAATCACTTGTTTTTTTGAAAGTTTTATGCGCATCTTTGAAGCGCTCAGAATTTAAAATCAAGCTTTACATGTCGAAAAATCTTGTCATAGTCGAGTCACCGGCTAAAGCAAAAACCATAGAAGGATATCTCGGAAAAGACTTTAAAGTAGTATCAAGCTACGGTCATGTCAGAGACCTCCCCAAAGGTGATAAAGCCATAGATATAGCCAATGGCTTTCGCCCCACCTATGAGGTAACCGCAGACAAGAAAGAGGTCATCAAGAACCTGAGAAAATTAGCCAAGGAAGCCGAGACTATCTATCTCGCGAGTGATGATGACCGCGAAGGAGAAGCCATTAGCTGGCATTTAAAGGAGGCCTTAAAACTTAAGGATGATTTCACTAAGCGTATCGTTTTCAGAGAGATCACTAAATCGGCTATCCAAAAAGCGCTTGAGAATCCAAGGAATATAGATGAAGACCTGGTATATGCCCAACAGGCCAGAAGAATTTTAGATCGTCTGGTAGGTTATGAGCTCTCTCCTGTTCTATGGAAGAAAATTAAAAGAGGTCTTTCGGCCGGTAGAGTTCAGTCTGTAGCGGTGCGTTTGGTGGTTGAAAGAGAAAGAGAAGTTGAGCAATTCAATGTGCAATCCTTCTTTAAGATATCCGCCATTTTCGATATCGATGGCAAAGAGCTTAAGGCTGAGCTTCCAAAACGTTTCGATACTGAAGCCGAAGCTCAGGCATTTCTGGAAAGCTGCAAAGGTGCAGACTTCACCATTGAGTCGCTCGACAAAAAACCGGGTAAACGCTCACCGGCAGCTCCATTTACTACTTCTACCCTTCAGCAGGAAGCGAGTAGAAAATTAAGCTTTTCAGTAGCTCAGACCATGACAGTCGCACAGCGACTGTACGAAGCAGGTAAGATCTCCTACATGAGAACTGACTCCGTAAACCTTTCTGACGAGGCTATGAATGGAGCTAAAAATGAAATTAGCGCTGCTTATGGCAGTGAATACTCTCATCCCAGGAAATTCAAAACCAAATCACAGTCGGCTCAGGAGGCTCACGAAGCCATTAGACCTACTGACTTCTCTGCGCATACTGCCGGAAAAGACTACAACGAGAAGAGACTTTACGAACTCATTTGGAAGAGAACCATTGCTTCTCAAATGGCAGACGCTGAGCTGGAAAAGACAACAGTGAGTATTGGCATTTCAACCAGCAACGAGCGTTTGGTTGCTACCGGAGAGGTAATTGTCTTTGAAGGCTTCCTTAAGGTATATATCGAATCGACTGATGATGAAGATAATGGTGATGAGGCCAAGGGAATGCTTCCTCCATTGTCTATCGGACAATCACTCAATCTCGATAACATCAAGGCAAGACAAGGCTTTACTCGTCCTCCTGCCAGATATACTGAAGCTAGCTTGGTTAAGAAGTTGGAAGAGATGGGTATTGGCCGTCCATCTACCTATGCGCCTACTATTTCCACTATTCAGAAACGAGAGTATGTAATTAAGGAGAATCGTGAAGGTAATGACCGTCAATACACAGAGCTGATTCTGAAGAATGACAATATTGAATCTCATAGCCTGACGGAAGTGACAGGAGCTGAAAAATCCAAGCTTTTCCCTACTAACATTGCAATGGTGGTGAACGACTTTTTGGTTGATCATTTCCCAAATGTGATCGACTATTCATTCACGGCTAATGTGGAAGAGGAATTCGACCAGATTGCCCAAGGTTCACAGCACTGGGATGTAATGATTCAGAACTTCTATGGTAAATTCCATCAGACTGTTGAAGAAACTGAGCAAATAGACCGTAGAGAAGTTGGTGCCAGCAGAGAATTGGGTACTGATCCTGAAACTGGCAAACCTGTTATTGCCCGACTGGGTAAGTTTGGCCCTTTGGTACAGATAGGAGAAG
>JABXIP010000100.1 GCA_013373005.1 Cytophagia bacterium
CTCTTTGTGCATGGTTACATAACCTGGGAGGGGCATGTTTCCAACCTCTACTTCCTCTACCATTTCTTCTAGCTTATGATCTCTTCTTCTGGCACTAAATGTGGCCCATTCTGAGAAGTTGAGTTCATCTCTGCCATGTTCAATATGTTCGGCAATTCTCCAGCTTACAGGTGCCACTGAGGCGTACCAGGGATATTTGGGTTGGTTGCTATGGCAATCGTAGCAGGCCGCTTTCAGCAATCCAGCCATTTCAGCGGGTACCTTAAGGTTTTCAATAATGTCGTTTTCCGTTACCGGTTCGCTAATTCGCTCAGGACGGTTAATGAATTGAATAACCACTAAGGCAAGTAGAAGGGTTAGCAGAATGTATTTCAGAATTTTGTTCATGGCTAAATTTTCCATGAATTTATCAATTCCTGAAAATCTTGGAAATCATTTTTAATTAGAAAACAAAAAAAACCGGTGACCAGCCGGGCTTTTTTGTGATTTGATAGGCATCTCTATCTGTTAGTTTTTTTCACTGTTCCTGATACTTGAGCAGGAGCAATTGTCTCAGTGGTTGTTTCATATACACTTTGGAAGAAACCGTCAGGGCTGGTTGAATACATATAACCGCTATTGCCTCCAATGCTGCTCTGAAGTTTAGTGATGTCAATTTCCTGCTTTACCTGCTCCAATGATTTCTGCCCTTTAGCATAAGCATCTATGCTGCTTTTAGGTACAATCATTCTTATGCTTCTAGGAAGCTCAGAGTCATTGTAATAACCACCCAGGTCTACATTCACAATTACGCTTTCACCCTCTCCCAGACTTCTCAAAGTTCTGCCGTATTGAATTATATTTTCTTTCAGCAGGTTCTCAAATTCCGGATATGCATCCTCAACCTCTTTTAGCACTTTTTTGCGATCTTCTTCTCTTTCTGATCTGTTTACTACTCTGGCATCGGTTCCACCTTGGCTGTAGATGACTAGTCCGTTAGATACTTGAGTGCCCATTTGAATGTTGAACATCAAACCGAAGCCGTTAAAGTAGGTCCAGCTGGTTTTACCTCTTCTCTTGAATTTACCATCCAATGAAGATTGAAGAAGGTCGTCTAGAATACCAGCCAGAATCTTAGCATCGGTCATATCCTTTTCGGCATCTTCAACAGCCTTCGTTTCAACAGCCGCCATGGCTTGCTGCATATTGATTTTGCCTGTACTGAAGTCGTTCAAGGTTTTGTAAGAGATGCTGCTCTGCATACGCTTTTTAATGCTTCTGGAAGGACTTACAAACCTTACACGGTTAGAGACAGTACTTCTTTCCTCTCGCTTCTCTCTAATGGCATAATCAATATTAAGCATCAGCTTTTCCCCAGATTTCAGTTCTGAAAGTAAGCTGCCATAGTTAGTTAAAAATTCTTTAGACTTTTCGCGTATGGCTTCTTCTGTTTTCTTGTTCAGTTCGTCTATATCAACCTCTTCCTCTTCCTCAACATCTCTCTCAAGTAATTCCTGGGCAGAAACATACTCCACTAGTATGTCGCCATACATATTTGAGCTTCCCATGCTGAAAATCACTCCATTTCCTGGAACATACATTCCTTTGGCAGCTCTGCTAGTGTAAAAAGATCTCTCCTTATTGCTGAACAGGTCGCTCAATACATTTTGAAGAATAACGATATCTTTCTCCATTTTTGGAAGCTTAGACAGGTCTTGTTCTTGCCTACCAAAGCCATTTACAGTAACCGCTCCTACACTTGCAGTTTGCGCCACTCCTGAGAAACCAAGTGCCATAAGACATAGGGCAATCAGGCTCATTTTCATTGTTGTCTTTTTCATAATTCAGATATTTATCTTGTTGCTGTTTTTATTCTGTTTTCAATTTCATTATTACTCCAGGCACTTGATTTCATGGTGCTCAGGTCTGCTCCGCTAATGCTAAAAGCGATTTGGTATGTTCTAAGGCCTTGTTTGGGTGAAGAGTCTGGTTGTTCTTCTTTCTTATTTACCGGGTCTTTCACTATAAATACAAAGCTCAATTCTTCATTAGATTCTATTTCCGGGAGGTAGCTGTTAAAGTCTTCCAGAAATTTGGTGACACTTACCTTCAATCTGTCTTTTTGCAGTCTTATGATTTCTTCATCGTAGAAGGTGTCCATCAACGCCTTGTCGCTTTGGTTGCTCCAGGTTATTCTTCCATCGAGAAAAATTCTGGCATTGGGTGCTTCAATTTTGAATTCAACACCTTTGCCTTTGGTGTAGGCTGCGGTGGCTTCCTGAACCTTATTTAGTAGTGGTTCACCATCCCATTTTTTAAGGAAGTTTTCCAGGGTTACCCTACTAATTTCTATGTCTCTTTGCAGAGGGCTGAATTTACCTCCCGATTGTGCCCAAAGTCCAGATGCAACCAACATCAGCAAAAGCACGATAAGATATTTTGAGTTTTTGACCATTTTAGTTTTTGTTTGAAAGACTGGCAGCTATGGTATTTACCTTTTCTGATAGGTTGAAGAGCGCGTCTTCAACATCTAACTGACGGTTTACCGTGGCATTTTCAAGGGCATCAAAAGCTGCTTGAATGTTTCTTAAGTCTTCGATGCGCTGGGTTTCGATATTGTTTGAAAAGTTCACCACAATTTCTCTCAAGATGCCTCTATAATTTTCTCCCAGTCTATCTGTAAGTGTAGAAATCTCCTGAATCAGAGCTTCTTTTTCGTTCTCAAAAGTGCGTCTAACTAAGTCTTCATTAGTCAGGCTGGCTTGCAGTGTGTTGAACTTATAGTTCATGCTGTCATTTCTGGCATCGAGCGTATTGTTCACGTAATCGAGCAACAGCACCCTGTCTTGATAGATAAGGTCGGCAACCTGCTCTTCGGTAAGCCCCATATTGGTTTCACCAAAGCCAACGTAGAGGCCTTGATCTGAATTAACCACTTTAAAGCCACTCAAGGTACCGAAAGTGATAACCAGTAAAAGAGTAGCTGCAATGGCCACATACTTTCTCCAGTATAACCACTCCTCATTCTTGGTAGGGTTGAGAAATACCATTGGCTCGGGCATTTCCTCATCATCGTATTCGCCAATGAGCATGCGGGTTTCCTGAAGCGATTCTAAATCTCGCCTGGCCTCGGGGTTTTCATTTAAGTAAACCTCTATTTGCTCTATCTTATCTGCGGAGAGCTCATCGTACAAATAGGAGATTAGCTCTTCCTGGGTCGGTTTATATTTCATAATGCACCGTTTCTTTTGTTATGTTCCATTCATCGAGCAGCTTTTTAAGGCTACCCAATGCGTAGTAAAGCCTTGACTTTACCGTATTCTCAGAAATTTCCATTGCCTCTGCAATTTCTCTGATTTTCAACCCCTCATACTCTTTCATGATCACCACCATTCTTTGTTCTTCTGGCAGTGTGGCTAAGGCTTTCTTTAGCAAATCTTTTAGCTCTTGATTGCCCAATGCCTTTTCCGGGTTTTCGTTACGATGATTGGAGAGGGAGTTAGAAATATCTTGCTGGTCGTCTTTTGAGCTTACCTTCATAAAAGGCAGCACCCATCTTTTATTTTGCCTTCTCACTTCTTCATGGCAATAGTTAGAAGCTATTCGGTATAGCCATGGCTTAAAACTGCCTTCGTCTTTCAGACCACTCAAATTTTTACTCATGGAAATGAATGTCTTCTGTGTAACATCCATGGCCATGTCGTAATCGCCAAAGTATTTATAAGCAAAATTGTAAATGCGCTTTTGCCATTGTTTAATCAATTGGTTTAGTGCTATTACATCGCCTTGCTTGGCTGCTTTGACGAGAAAGTTGGTTTGTGGCATCAGGTTGATTTCCCTCATTTCATCGTGTTTCCATTTCAAGGATGAAAGCTTCCTCAAAAAAGTTTAATGAATTTAGAAATTCTTTTTCCAAAGCGGGTAAATAGTGTTTCTAGCGATTAATGCGGTAGTGCGTGGATATTATTTTTAAGATGATTAATTTCAGGTATAATTTCTCACCCATGAAACGCAGAACCCTAATACTCTCATTTTTGGCATTAGTTTTTGTTTATACTAATGCAAGTGCCCAAATAAGCTTCACCATTGCAGAAACAGGAAGTAAGGTCACGGTCAGTGGTACTTCCAATTTGCATGATTACACTTTGGTTTCGGAAGAAATAAAGGGAAGCGCAGACCTTTTTATGGAAGACGGAAAGGTAACCGATATCAAGAAAGTAGTAGTAACTCTGAAAACAGAGAGTTTGGAAAGCTCTAAGTCAGGCTTGAAGAGAAATGCCATGAAATCTCTTCAGCCAGAGGCTAATCCAATTATCTCATTCATCGCCTTCGATATGCCTTCTACTGGTAAGGTTGCTGGTATTCTAAATGTTGCCGGATACGATAGTGATCAGGAGTTTGATTTTACCAGCGAGTTGAAAGGAGGGAAGCTCCATATCACTGCCAAGGGGAAAGTGAAGTTCACCGATTTTCAGTTAGACCCGCCTTCAGCATTGGCTGGAACTATTAAAGCCAAAGACGATTTAGATCTTGAAATTCTAATTGTTCTGGAAGAAAACAAATAGACTGTTCCTTAGTTCTTTTCACGCTTCTTATTTGCTCGTAAAACCCTGATTTTAATCAGGTTATTGGCTGATTATGATTAGCTGTAAACGATTGCATTGGGCTTAGATTTACTAGGTAAAATTTAAGGCCATGAAAACTTTAAGAATCATATTTTCGGCACTATTTCTTTTGGCCATTTTTCATGTTAATGCTCAGGAGAAATATGAGATAGTAGATGGCGCTGGCTATCTGGTGATTAGCGGCAAATCCAATACTTCTGAATGGATACTTAAATCCAATCAGTTGAAGGGGGATGCCCAAATTTTAATGAATGGAGATCAGCTTCAGCATCTTTCAAGGGTGATTGTAAATATTGATGCAGCCACTATTGAAAATGCTCAGAACAAGCGAATGACCAAGAAGGCTCAATCCGCTCTTTTAATTGATGCAAACCCCATTGTAACATTCTTTGGCTATGGGTTTTCACAAGTCAATAATCAGGCTAAGGAGATGCAGGGAAACCTGTACATGGCTGGTAAGAATGTTGAGCTTTTATTCAAGTTTACTACCCGTTTGCAAGACGATGTTCTCTGGATTGTAGCTGAGACCGACACCAAGTTTAGTGCATTCGGACTTGAGCCACCAACTGATTTCGGAGGAGCAGTTCAATGCCAAGACGACCTAAAGATTCAAGTACAGTTACCGTTGGTTAAAGTTGTTGATATCAAGTAGATAGGCAGACTTTACCTATAGTACACTTAAAAAGGGGCTTTAAAGCCCCTTTTTTGCTTTGTATAAACTTAACCAAAGACATGATCTAGATCAGTTTTTTTGTGTAACAAAAATCACATTTTTAATTGATGAGCATCACACTCCACCCCCCACTGCCTAGATACCTTTGCTTACGTCAATGAAGAATACCAGAATCAAATAAAGCTAAAGCGATGAAAAATCTAAAAATTCTAAGCATGATAGCCCTACTGTTAACTGCATTTAGTTTGCAGGCACAACAAAGGGTAAACCTGAAACCTAATTCTCAAAAATATACAGTTAAAGGAACTTCTACCTTGCACGACTGGCACATGACCTCAGAAGAAGCCAAGGGCTTTATTACAGTGGAGGTCTCAGATAATGGAACACCAAGATTTGTAGGATCAGATGTAACCCTCGTGGCTGAAAGCCTAAAAAGCGGAAAGAAGGGGATGGATAAAAATGCCTACAAAGCCCTTAATACCGATGATTACCCAAACATTCAGTTTAAGCTGAATAATTGCACCATGGAGTCTGCAACTAAAGGTAAGGCAACTGCCAGCCTAACTATAGCAGGCTTCAGTAGAGACGTAACCTTTGATATTGAAGTGGAAAGCACAGGCAGTGCCTACACTATTAAAGGATCTGCGGATTTTCGCCTAACCGATTTTAAAGTAGACCCACCAACTGCCTTGATGGGAACCATTAAAACTGGTGACGATGTCACCATTGAATTCAATGCAACTTTCCAAAACTAAATAGTCATGAAAAATTTCAAAATAACATTCATTATCCTGTTTTTATTAAGCAGCATAATGGGCTTCGCCCAGGTAGATCCAAGAACACCTTTACAGTTCTACAGACCAGTAGGAAAAGCAGGTCTGAATATTTTCGAAACTAAAAAGGCTGATACTGTACTTTATAGAGGATTTAATGTAAGAGTAGGCGGTGACTTCGCCCTCCAGTTTCAAGGTTTAAGTCATGAAAACTCAATTGTTGGTGATCCACTAGTTGACTTAGGTTCAAACTTCAATCTTCCTACCGCTAATTTGAATATAGAAGCACAATTGGCTGACGGAATGAGAATGCACTTAAGAACTTATCTTTCTTCTCGTCACCACACAGAAGCCTATGTGAAAGGTGGTTACTTACAATTCGATAAGTTGGACTTCATTCAAGAAGGTTTCTTGTCAGGCTTGATGGAAATGGCCACCATTCGTGTGGGTATGGATCAAATCAATTATGGTGATGCTCAGTTTAGAAGATCAGATAACGCCATGGCTATCTACAACCCATTTGTTGGTAACTATATTATGGATGCCTTTACAACTGAACCATTCTTTGAACTGACTTTATTGCCTTCTGACTGGATCATTGTAGCTGGTGTAACTAATGGTAGACTTAACCAAAGCCCAATTAAAGGAGATAATGGTATGGTGATCTTTGGTAAACTAGGTTGGGACAAACAGATAAATGACGATTTGAGATTGAGATTAACAGGTTCAATGTATTCTAGCTCTAAAGAAAGTACCAGAGACTATATTTATGGTGGTGACCGCGCTGGTGGTAGATACTACAGTTTGCTAGCTACTGCTGCCAATGGAGGTTCAGACTTTGATCCAAGATTCAATCCAAGATTTGGATACCATACAGCTTTTCAAATTAATCCTTTTGTGAAATACAATGGTCTTGAGTTCTTTGGAGTGTTTGAAGTTACTAACAATGGCGATGATGCTGTAGGTGGTGGTTTTACTCAGGTAGGCCTTGAAGCTCTCTACAGATTTGGAGCAACAGAACAGTGGTATCTAGGCGGACGTTACAACACTGTAAGTGGTGAAACAAGTGATGCTGCAGCAACTAGTGATATTAGCAGGTTAAACCTTGGTGGTGGTTGGTTTATGACAAATAATGTGCTTATGAAACTAGAGTACGTGACTCAGGAATACTCAGGTGAAGGATTTGCTAACACCAGATTCCAGGATGGTAAATTCAACGGTATCGTTCTTGAGGCAGTAATTGGCTTCTAGTTTGATAAATTAGTATGAGTCGTCTCATCTAACATGATCAAAAAAACACTTTTAATATTAATTCTCAGTACTTCCCTGTTACCTCTTAAAGCGCAAGACTTTCTGGTGGTAACAGGGAAGTCTGTTACTATCAATGGTAACACTTCCTTTGGTCGTTTTGCCTGTGATTATTTAGATGATGAAGGAGATACCCTTGTATTTGAAGCAGGCTATGTTCGGGAAAATCCGGTAATGGATATTGTGCTGCCAGTGCATGAGTTTGGCTGCGGCAACAAAATGCTGGATAGAGACTTCAATAAAACACTACAATCCGAAGAATACCCATACATACGGGTTAAGGTAGAACAATTCTTTCTTGAAGATGGCGAATACTTTAGTTCATTGAGTTTGAAGTTGGTGGGCAAGGAACTTCTTATGGAAAAACTGCCATTTATTTTGGAGGAGAGTAAAGATGGAGAGACGATACTCAAAGCTGAATTTGAACTGAACCTTAAGTATTTTGACCTGACTCCACCCAAGAAGTTTTTAGGCTTATTAAAGGTGCACGAAGAACTCCATATTAAATTATCCCTCGCCTTAAGTGAATAACCAAGTATCAATTCTAATTGGTTATTACTTTTCTATTCAGCATATCATACTTTCTTCCCTTTCTCAAAACATGAAACCTTTCCTGATGGGCTTCATTGGGAACATACTTGCCTTGAATCTGATCCCAATGAGTTCCATCATAGATCATTACATAGCTTTGACCTATCACCTCAAACTCATTACCTGACACTAGAATGGCAGTATTCTCGTCTATGGCTATGCCCAATAATTGAGGGTGTTTCTCAATGATTTCGAACAAATCGAACTGACGATTTCTGGCTAGCGTATGTTGGTCTATAGCTATATTTTTGACGAATCCGAGACCTACGGTGTGGTCACCCATCATGGTGGTGTTATTCTGGGTGTCACCTCTGGCTAAATAGGAGCCTTGAATAGTTGCTCCAGCCGATGATCCTGCAATAACTCCACCACGCTCCAAAAGCTCAAACAGCTTCTCCTGTACCTTGGTATTCAAATAAGAATCGGCTAATCTCCATTGTCTTCCACCTGGAAAATAGACACCCGTGGCATCATCTAGAACTTGGGCAAAGGCTTCTTGATTAGATTCATTTGGGTCTGTTGTATGAAGAACTGATACTTTGCCTGCCCCTCTGCCTGTCCATTCTGCAATAAGGCCCTCTATGCGTTGCTCCGTTACTTCATATCCACCTGCAGTGGGAATAACTACAATATGAGAGTTTTCGCCACCAGCCAATTGGATAAATTGGTTGAATACCGCAGTATCTCTCAATGCTCCACCGGCTATTATCAAATGGCCATTGGTAGGTCCTGTAGTTTGGGCTGTTCCCTCTAAAGCAAGGCCCAACAAACCTAAGATGATGAAGAATCTTTTCATTGGTTCACCATTTTAGTAACCTGATCATAAAAAGAGCCAACCCATTGTCTGTACTGTTCACCCGAGGGATGCAAGCTATCATTGGCTACCAATTTACCTTCCGGATCAGATTGCCTGGAGATAGGAGTAATGTTGAAATACTTAACTCCGTATTTAGCGCAAATTTTCTCTGAGACCTCGTTGTATTGGTTTAGCTCTTTGGCAATTTGTTGTGCTTTTGAAGCCCCGAAAGGGGTTTTTCCATAGTCAGGGATGGAAACTACAAAAACTTTGTCTTTGCTATCTCCTGCCAAATGAATCGCCATTTGAAGCAGCTCCTCAAACTCTGGAGCGAAACTTTCCACAGATTTCCCCTGATATTGATTATTTACACCAATCAGTAGAGAAATGAGATCGTATTCTTCCAAAAGCTCATCATCACTTTCTATGGCAGCTTTTAGCTCATCTGTTCTCCATCCTGTAGTTGCTATTATTTTAGGCGAATTGATTTCAATACCATCTTCCCTAAGCTTGTCAGCCAATTGAACCGGCCATCTTTCGCTCTCTGCTACACTTTCTCCAATGGTATATGAGTCGCCAAGGGCCAGGTAATTAATGGGCTTTGCTGAAGATTCTTTTGTCATGATAGGTTGTCTAGGATTGGTGTAAGCCAACAGGCTTATGATTAAGCTAAGTGCAAATACTTTCATTCGGAATATTTTGAACAGATAATTTAGTCTGCCAACTCACGCAAGTCAACAGGTACTACACGAGAGACACCTTGTTCTATCATGGTGATACCGTAAATAATATCTGTTGAGGCCATAGTTCTCTTGTTATGCGTAACTATGATGAACTGCGACTCATTGGAGAATTTCTTAATAATGCTGTTGAACTTATCGATGTTGGCATCATCCAATGGAGCATCTACTTCATCGAAAATACAGAATGGTGCAGGTTTCAGCAGGTATATGGAAAACAGGAGAGAGGTGGCAGTAAGCGTCTTTTCTCCTCCAGATAGCTGATTGATTGTCAAAGGTCTCTTGCCTTTTGGCTTGGCCATAATGTCAATGGCCGACTCCAGTGGGTTGTCAGGATCAGAAAGTTTTAGGTCGCAATCATCCTCTTCGGTAAACAACGAGCGGAATACCTTAATGAAGTTTTCTTTGATCAAGGCGAAAGCTTCCAAGAAGGTTTCTTTTGCCACAGTATCTATTTCATCGATGGTTTGCATGAGCGAATCCTTCGCTTCGATCAAATCATTTTTTTGCTCTGTAATGAAGGTATGGCGTTCCTTGATTTCATCATAAGCTTCCATCGCCATTGGGTTGATTGGCCCAATGTTTTCAATCTTATCACGAAGCTTTAATACCCTTGTTTCAATCTCGTCAGCAGGCCTTTCATCTGGTTCGACATCCTCTTTAAGGATAGCATCTAGATCTACTTTGAACTCTACAGACAGTCGCTCTTTAACAGCACTCAATTCCAGCTTGGTTTCATTGAGTTTGTTTTGCTGCTCCATAATGAGCGTGTCAGACATTTCCCTCTTGTTACGAAGCTCTCGCAATGTCTTTTCGGCTACATCGATATCGCCACGTTGGGCATAATATTCTTTTTCAGCCTCATTAACACCCTTTTCAATACCTTCTTTCTCATCATACATCTCAATGAGTTCATCTTCATTGTTTTCTGATGAGTCTATGAGCTTGCGAATTTCCAGCTCGTTTTTCTCGAGTTCTTCCTGGTTTTTGGCTATGCGCTGCTTGCTACTTTCGAAGGCGGTTTCTTTGTAGCTAATTTCTTGTTTGATTGACTCTACACGGTTTTGTCTTTGATGGTAGAGTATGTTTTTCTCATTGAAGCTCTGCGACTTTTCGGATAAAGCCTGAGCTGCGGCTTTGGCACTTTCTTCTAGTTCAGAAATACCTGCCTCCAACTCTTCGAAAACAGCTTCTTCTTCTTCAACCTGTGGCTTTAGCTGGTCAAGTTCATTGCTCAACCTGTCTATGCCTTTTACAATTTCTTCCCTTTTGTTGGCATGGCTGGAAAGCATTTGAGCCAACTGCTCCTTACGGGTTTTTACTGAAATGTATTCTTCGTTTACCAGGTTGAATTCTCTCTGAAGTTCCTCGATATCCGACTTGAATGAATTGGACTTCAATCTGGCAAGTTCCTGCTGTTTCTGGTCGAGTCTGTCCTTAATGTCCACACTCTTGCTTTCAAGACCTTTAATCTCTTTTTGGAGTTTTTCGAGGTTCTTGGCTCTACCAATTCTCTTTCCTTCAAAGAGTCCAACAGATCCACCAGAGACACTGAATTTCTTTTTGGTATACTTGCCGCTTTCAGTAATGAAGACGGCATCTTCGTCCATTGGAATGTCGCCAGGCCCGCCTTTTACGATGAACACATTCTCAAGAATGTAGCCTATGAGCCGCCTGTACTTAGGGTCGTACTCAACAATTTCTGTAGCCGGAACTGCATTGTCATAGAGTTTTGAAGCCTGCGGTTCATACTTGTCAAAGGCGTCCAGTACAAAGAAGTTGGCTTTACCTTTGGAGGCATCGCTTAGAATATTAACAGCCTCAAAAGCCTGCCTTTCGGTATCTACAATGTAATAGTTCATGTAGCTTTCGAGGTAATTCTCTATGGTTACACGATACTTATCATCGCAGGTGATAATGTCTGAAAGTAGAGGGGCATTTTTGTTCCAGTTAGCCTTTTTCTTCAAGAATTTGATGGCTTCAGGAAAGCCTTCAAGGTTTTCTACCAAAGACTTGGTGAGATTATATTCGTTGTTCCTGCTGTCCAACTTACGACCAACTTGCGTTAGCTCTTCGCGGATGATATCAATGGTATCCGTAGTGTCTTGAATAGCTTTGGTATGCTTTTCTTCCTCAGTTTTACGCTTATTTAGTAGTTTACCTTTCTCTTCTCTTTGCTCCTCAAGAATGGCAAGTTTTTCGTCAAACCTATCGAGAGTTTCAGATTGCTCGGTACTATCTGTTTCAGTTTTTTCAAATTCAGACTTCAAAGTGGAGAGCTGAATTTCCTTGATTTCAATTTCTTTTTTCAGGTTAAAAAGACGCTCTCTTTTAGAGGTATAGGTCTTTCTGTGCTCTTCATAAGCCATTTGAGCATTTTGGCTTACTTGCTTTTGTTCAGCATAAATCTTCTCGAGCGACTGAACTTCTTGTTGAACGACTTGAAGCTGCTTGCTTGCATCCTCCAATTCGTTTCGCAGACTCTCTAAGCTGAAAGAGGCACGGTCGTTACTTTTCTTGTCTGCCTCAAGTTGTTCTCTTAGGTTGTCGCTTTTGTCTTCCAGAAATGTGAGTCGCTCATTTTTGATTTTACGCTCACTCTCATATTGCCTGATTTTGTTTACATGCTCATTGAGAGATCTTTGTCTGGAAGCAAGTAATTTCTCTTTGTTGATCAGCTCGGTTTTACCCTTTTCAATGGTTGCCTCTTGGCTGGCCATCATTTGATTGATTTCCAGCTTACGATCGTTTTCCTGCTGAATTCCCTTTTCAAGAGATTTAAATCTGTTAGATTTTTCAGCAACTGACTTTCGTGCCAGGGCAACACTTTCAACCTTATATTCTTCTTTGAGCTTATAATATTTTTCAGCCTGACGCGCTTGCTTTTCCAGCGACTTAAGGTTCTTTTCAATTTCGAAAAGGAGATCTTCAACCCTGTCAAGATCGTCATC
>JABXIP010000114.1 GCA_013373005.1 Cytophagia bacterium
AACAATTGATAGTCGAATGGTTCGGAGGTGAATTGTGTGTAAGCCGCTTGAGATGCCGCAACCGTCTCTTGTAAAGAACCTTCAAACTTCACACTGACTATAGAGGCATAAGGCCTTCCAAAGAACGCAACCGGACCGATGGCTTTTCTGAAATCTTCATAGTGGAAGTCTTTGATTACCCCTACTATCTCTACATTCTTTCCATTGAAATTGGCATCGAACCTGCGACCTAGTACATCGCCACCGAGGTTTTTAGCCAAGGTCTCATTGACCACCATTGAGGTTCTATCACCATCCAATTCATCGTTTAAAAAGCGACCTTCAACCAATTCAAAGCCCATCAATTGAGCATAATTAGCATCTACATATTTGTATTGAATACGGTGATATTCAGCATTTTCAACATTCAACTCTGTCATTCCTGTTAAAGGAAGACTGGTTAACTCATAATGACTGAAACCCACATTCTTAATTCCCGGCTTGCTCATTAGCTCTGTTCGGAAGGCCTTTTCATTATCACCAATCTGAAACTTGGTGTTATCAATCATCAGCACATTGGTTTTGTCGAAACCCAAATCCTTTTGTAAGCTGAAATGAAGCTGTTGAGAAATGAAAACAGAAAATATGGCCAGTGATAAGCTCACCACAAATTGAAAAACTACCAGCCCATTTCTAAAGAATGCATTCTTATTTCCTGCTTTATAATCTCCTTTCAGTACTGCAGACGGCTTAAACTTTGTGAGGTAGATAGCGGGATAAACACCAGCTACAATGCCAGTAAACACCGCAACTGCTAAAATGGAAACGATCAATTCGGTATACTCAAACACATTCGCATCGAACTGAGCGAAGCCTGAAGATTTCAGGAGCTGCAAAGAACCTTCGGCCAAGCCAAAACCAATCAGCACAGAGACTAAAGCAATGAGAACCGACTCAATGATAAATCTGGAGATCAGCTGATTTCTAAATGAACCTAAAACCTTTCTTACTCCTATCTCTTTAGCACGCTTAGATGCTTGGGCAGTAGATAAGTTCACATAGTTAATGGCCGCCAAAATGATAACGAAAACGGCAATAAAGATGAATACATAGAGGTATTTCACGTTACCCGGTTCAGACACTTCAAACTGAATATTAGAGTTCAGGTGTACATCTGCCAGCGGCATAACCATAAGCTCAGAACTATATTCAGCTTTAAATTCATCTAAGGTTTTACCATTACCGAAGCGCTCAAAATCTACAGGAAGCATGGCCTCAGCCACAGCTTCTTTCATTTGATCTCGCGTTAAAGCCGTGCTTGTTTTCAGGTAGCTATAGCCTGTAGTAAATCCAAAGTTCTTATCGATTCTATCCTTAAATGACTTAGGTAAACGACCTATAGCGGAGAACCTTAATGTTGTATTGGCAGGTAAGTCTTTAATTACCCCTGTCACCTGAAAATCGTCTTCGGAGATTTGTGAATTGACGTGAACCTTTTGACCAATCGGGTTCTGACTTCCAAACAGATTTGTAGCCATGGTCTCAGTCAAAATCAGACCATTAGGGCTTGATAATGCTCCTTCTTCATTTCCCAACACAAACTCATGTTTGAAGACATCTCCATAACCTTCTGTTACATAGAAGTAATCTTTCACTGCCAGACTCTTTCCGTCTTCTGTGGTTAAGCTTGCAGATGGATTCGGCATGATATTCACTACTTCCTCAACCAAGGCGGAATTTTCTTTGATCTGATTGAGATGAGCGATTGAAGACAAAGCAAAGCTGTTGGCGCTTAGCCTAAAAACTTTGTCATGATCAGGGTAATGCTGATCGTAAGTAAACTCACTTTTCACATAAACGGCTATTAGCGTTGCCGCAGCAAAGCCAATAGCCAAACCCATGATATTGATAGACGCATAAGCCTTATTGCGTCTAAGGTTTCTGAGGATAGAAAGCAGGTGATTCTTTAGCATCTTATTCGCTTCTAAGTGAGTCTACAGGATTAGCGTTTGCAGCTTTCAGTGACCTAATGCCGGTGGTAATAGCGGCAATCACAAAGGTGAAGCCTACTGCCACGGCAAACACCCAAACAGAAAGGTCGATTCGGTATTCAAAGTCGCTCAACCAAGAATCCATAAAGTAGTAACCTAATGGAATGGCCAGTAAAAATGCAATTCCAATAAGTAGCATAAGCTCTCTGGTGAAGATTCGGAGAATCTGACTGATAGATGCTCCCAATACCTTTCTGATTCCGATCTCCTTGGTTTTCTGGTTGGCCATAAAGGAGACCAAACCATACAAACCAAGGCAACCGATCAATATGGCAATTCCGGAGAATGCCTGAAACAGTGTGAGCATATTGGCCTCATCTTCATAATTTTCCATAATCTCGTCTGAGAGCACATCGTAATCGAAAATAACATCAGGGAATTGGTTGGTCCAGGCCGTTTGCAGTTTGTTGATCATTTGTGAAAACTGCTTTTCAGAACCCTCATACAGCACTGCTCCCTCATAGAAATAGCCTGGAAACCTCACCATGATGATCGGCTCCATACCATTCTTGAGATTGCGATTATGGAAGTCATTAAAGACTCCTACAATTTGCTTGTCGTCTCCAAATCCGGTCTGAATACTTTTACCAATCGCATCTTGCGGGTCATCTATTCCCATAACTTGTAGCACACGCTCGGAAACAATGGCCTCAGCCATGGAGGTATCGTTAACACTAATGTCTCTTCCAGCCAAAAGCTTGATGTCGTAGAGATTCAGGTAATGTTCGTCAATCACTTTATAGGCGGCATCGAAGTCTGCTTCAGATTCTAAGGGAGCATAGTTGAAGGTAGAACCAATATTACTCTGAGAAAGAGGGCTGCTAAATCCATAACTTACATCATTAACTCCGGCAAACTCCATCAGCTGGTTGCGCATGAGTTGCAGCTTTTCAGGTTCTCTTGAAGGAAGAGGGAAAGTAACAATAGATGACTTTCTGAAACCTAAATCCTTACTCTCAAAGTAGTTCATCTGGTTGATAACCACCAGTGTACAAATAACAAGGATCTGAGAAATAAGGAATTGGAAAACAACCAATCCTCTACGAGTATTAATGTTCCCAGACATGGCGACCTGACCTTTACTTCTCAACACTGAAACCAGATTGAGCCTCGAAAGAATGATTGAAGGATACAAACCGGCCAGAAAGGTAACTCCAACCACAACAGCAGAAACTATTGCTAACAGTTGAGGGTCGTTGAGCAGATCTAGCGAAAGTGAATAGCCCACCAGATCACCAAGATTGGTCAATATCAGCTCTGCCAGCCCCATGGATATCAAAACCGCAAAGAGTGTAATCAGAAATGTTTCGCTTAAGAACTGAAACACCAACTGCCCTCTTTTTCCACCTAAAACCTTTCTCACTCCAACCTCTTTCGAACGCTTTATCGCCAAGGCTGTAGAAAGGTTAACAAAGTTGATGCAGGCAGTTAAGATCAGAAAGACACCAATAATAGCAGGAGCCAAAAGCTGCTGGCTATTAATGGCGGTGCTACCAAAAGTGTTATATTCTGGTTGAAAATGAACATTAGCCAAAGGCTGAAGCTGAAATACAGTAGAGCTATTTCCTTCTGTTATGTACTTCTCCACAAAAGCGGGAAAAACCTCCTCTACCTGTTCAGGGGTAATTCCCTCATTCAACAGCATAAAAACATGTGCATTTGATGCGGTAGAACCCCAAGAATCAGGCTGGTAAAAGTCCCAGAAACCATCCAGGCCTTCATACTCTACAAACATGGTAAAGGGGAAAGAAGTATTTTCAGGCAAATCTTTTACAACGCCTGATACTGTAAGTAGAAGCTCATTATCCAGCTTAATGCTCATTCCTAAGGCTCTGTCGAATCCTGAGTCATCGATACCAAAATACTTTGTCGCTAATGACTCCGTGAGCACCACCATTTTAGGTTCAGTAAGAGCCGTTTCAGGATTACCAACAACCCATTCTAAATCGAATACCTTAAGAAAATCATGATCTACAAAGGCAATTCCCTCAGACTCTTCGAAATGTTGCCAACCCCCTGAAACATCTTGTGTGCTCACCTGTCCATCTCCGCTGTAAAAAGCCCTAACCACCGTGGCAAAATCAGGGTAGTCAGTTCTAAACGATTCTGCAAAAGGGTTTTGGACTCCAGCTTCCAATTCCTCAGCACTAGCACTAGTTACCTTCTTAATGACTCTATAAATACGATCGTAATTAGAGAAGTTCTTATCGAAGCTTTTCTCGAATAGCACAATTTTGAAGAGGACTAAAGCAGCGCTAATACCAAGTGCCAGACCAAAAACATTAATGATGGTGAAAGACCTGTTTCTCGACAGGTTTCTTAGAGCGGTGATGAAATAATTCTTTAACATATAGGATGATTCTTGACACAATCTAGCCAAAACCAGTGCCAAAAACACTATCAACTGTATATCAGTTAGTTATAAATATTTTATTGATCTACCCCATTTAATTTCGTTTGTTTTCAATACATTTAGGTGTTTGTTTTTGATACAGTATTTATGAGCAAAACTGAAGCTAAAATTTTAGTAGTAGATGACGATATAGATGTGCTGAACACAGCACGGATGTATTTGAAACAGCAGTTCACCCTGGTACAAATTGAGAACGATCCGGAGCTTATCCCTCTCCACTTTGAAAGAGAATCTTTTGATGTGGTGCTACTGGATATGAACTTTAAAAAGGGTGAGAATGATGGCTCGGATGGACTGCACTGGCTGAACCGGATTTTGGATATCGACCCTAATGCCATTGTCATCCTGGTAACAGCATATGGAGAATTCGACCTGGCAGTGAAAGCCATCAAGCTGGGAGGCACCGATTTCATTACCAAGCCCTGGAAGAATGAAAAGCTCTACGCCACCATTACCTCTGCCCTACAACTGAGAAGAAGCAAACTAGAAGTAGACAGGCTGAAGAATACCACCAAAAGTATCTCCAACGATGTAGATCAGAAGTACGCCAACTTCCTGGGTGAGTCCCTACCCATGCAAAGGGTATTCTCCTTAATTGAAAAAGTTGGGCCTACAGATGCCAATGTGCTGATTCTCGGTGAAAACGGAACCGGTAAGGAATTGGCAGCAAGGGCTCTGCACAAAAAATCAGACAGAGCAGATCAGGTATTTATCAAAGTAGATCTGGGCTCCATTAGCGAAACGCTATTTGAATCGGAACTCTTCGGTCATGTTAAGGGAGCTTTTACCGATGCCAAAGAAGATAAACCCGGACGCTTTGAACTGGCTCAGGGTGGCACCCTTTTTCTCGATGAAATTGGCAACCTCTCCCTCCCGCTTCAGGCCAAGCTGCTTTCAGTATTACAGCAAAGAAAAGTGAGTCGAGTGGGCTCTGGAAAGGAAATACCTATAGATATTCGTTTAGTCTGCGCTACCAATATGCCATTGTATGAAATGGTAGAAGAAGGCGAATTCCGACAAGATTTACTTTACAGAATTAATACGGTGGAGCTGAAAATGCCTTCTCTTTCCGAACGCTCAGAAGATATCGACTTGCTGGTTGAGCACTTCTTAAATGTCTTCGGCAAAAAGTATAAGAAGACGAATATGCGCATCGATGCCGGCACCATGAACAAGCTGAAGAAGCATCATTGGCCGGGCAATATTAGGGAACTAGAACATGCAGTAGAGCGGGCCATTATTTTAGCAGATGGCAACAAACTGGGACCCAATGATTTTATGCTGGGTAATTCAAAAGTCTCTGCAAAAAGCAAGGAAGATGAAAACCTAAACATCACGGAAAACGAAAAAAGACTGATATTGAAAGCGCTAGACAAACACAATGGCAACGTAACCCGAGCCGCCAAAGAGTTGGGTTTGGACAGGCTGGCACTTTACAGAAGAATGCAGAAGTATGGACTGTAGCGGGTAGCAAGATGCTAGAAGCTTGAAGCCATTGACTATTGACCATTGACTATCGACCAAATATGGTATCAAAGAGATTCGCTTTATTGGTAATTATCCGCATAGTGCTGCTTATGCTCACTATGACGGCCCTGGCATTCATTTTTGCGAGAACCGAGCTCTTCTTTAATCAGATCATTCTACTAGGCATTATTATTATTCAAGTATCTGAGCTCATCAGATTTATTACACATACCAATCGGGAAATTGCCAAGCTACTGATGGCCATTCGCTATTCTGACTTCTCCATTTCCTTCAAAGGCAAGAAGACAGGAAAGTCGTTTCAGGAATTGCAGGATGCCTTTGTTGAAATTATCGAAGCCTTTAAAAAGGTAAGTGTAGAGAAAGAAGCTCAGTTTAAGTTTCTGCAGGTGATTGTAGATAACATCAAAGTTGGAGTATTGGCCATTAAAGAAGACCATACCATTGAGCTGATGAACAAGGCTGCTGAAGACCTCTTGAAAATTGCCACCCCCAATTACTGGAAACAGTTTCAACAATTGCTTCCCTCCTTTTCACGAGAAATTGGAGAGATGGAAGACAATGAACGCAAGCTCATTGAGTTAGTGATTAAAGGCGAGAAGCAGCAGGTTTCGGCACAAATCAACAGATTAAAGATTCTTAATTATCGATATACCATCATCACCTTTCAGGACATTAAATCTGAGATTGAACAGAAAGAAATTGAAGCCTGGCATAAGCTGATTCGCATTCTCACGCATGAGATTATGAACTCAGTTACGCCAGTAACTTCTCTTTCAGAGACCATGATTATGATGTTGGAAGAAAAAGATCAGCCTAAACCATTGGAAGACCTCTCGGAGGAAACCTTGGAAGATCTGCGTTTCTCACTAAAAACCATTCAAAAACGAAGTGAAGGCCTCCTTCACTTTGTAGAAGACTACAGAAAGCTCACCAGAATTAAGGCCCTTCAACTTGAAGAGGTAAGTGTGAAGGAAATGCTGGAAGAAAGTATCAACCTATTGAGCAAAGAGTTCGAAAAGGTTGGTGTAGAACTGCGTATGAAAGCTGAAGCCCGGCTCAATATTGCCATTGATAGAAAGCTTATCGACCAGGTACTCATTAACCTGCTGACTAACGCAAAGCATGCCACTGAAGGTAAGGCAGGTGCATTGGTAGAACTGCATGCCTACTCTAACCATAACCAGTCCATCATAGAAGTCAAAGACAATGGAATAGGCATTGACGAAGTGAAAATGGATCAAATATTCATTCCATTCTTCTCTACCAAAGAGCATGGTTCGGGTATCGGATTGAGCCTTTCCAAACAAATTATGAAAAAGCATAGAGGGGACTTAACAGTCAAGTCTCAACCAGGAGAAGGTGCTACATTTAGCTTGATTTTCAGGAATTAGACAGTAGAGCGACTTGCGATGTGGGTATTGCACAAATAATGCCCGGGTTCCATACATCTTACTTAGAGATAATATCACTATATGATTTTTTACTGGTAAGACCAGGGGTTCGCTATTTTGGCATACCAAATTCATTGATTATCAGCCATAAATGATAAATTAAGGGTTGATACTTTTTCAATTACACTATAAAGCCTAGTCTCTCATTAACACTATCCCATTACAATGATTAATTTCTTCAGAAGAATAAGGCAAC
>JABXIP010000098.1 GCA_013373005.1 Cytophagia bacterium
AATCCATTCCCGGAGCTACCGTTCAAGTATTAGAGTTAGGAAAAGGTGCCATCACCGATGCACAGGGTTTTTATACTTTGGAAGAACTGCCAACAGAAACCTTTAGCATTCAGGCCTCTTTTGTAGGCTATGAAACACAAACCAAATTCAATGTTGTGATTAGGTCTGGCGGAAACCCAGACTTGAACTTTGAACTGAGGGAGCAAATCTCAGAACTGGGTGAAGTAGTTGTGGTGGCCAACCCTTTCGAGAAAATTGAAGAAACGCCTCTTTCCATTCAGAAGCTTTCAAGAGAAGAAATTGCTACCTACCCTGGAGGAAACAATGACATTGCGAAGGTTGTACAGTCGCTACCGGGGGTTTCAGGTTCGATTGGAGGTTTTAGAAACGATATTATAATCAGAGGTGGTGCTCCGAATGAAAACGTCTATTACCTGGACGGAATTGAAATCCCTAACATCAACCACTTTGCTACGCAAGGAAGTGCAGGAGGACCAGTGGGTTTATTGAACGTTAGCTTCTTTGAAGGTGTAACCCTCTCTACCTCTGCCTTTGGCGCTCAATATGACAATGCACTTTCCGGGGTTTTGCAATTCGATCAGCGCAATGGAAACAATCGCGATTTCAGAACTAACTTTAGGCTTAGCAGCAGTGAAAGTGCTTTAACCTTTGAAGGACCTCTGTTTAAAGGTGATAAAGAATCCTCAAAAACATCCTTTATTGCTTCGGCCAGAAGATCCTATCTGCAATTCCTATTTCAGGCTATAGACCTTCCCTTCCTTCCCGATTATTGGGATTTTCAGTATAAACTCACACATGAGATCGATGAATACAATGAGATCATTGTGACCGGCATAGGCTCCATCGATGATTTCAGTATAAACGTTCCGGAAGACTATGATCCTGAACAGCAGGCCACATTGGATCAGATTCCGATTATCAAACAGCAAACCAATACCATTGGCATTAGCTGGAAGAAAAGGAACAAATACGGTAAAGGATTTTCTTTGCTGAGCCTAAGTACCAACAGACTGGAGAATGATTTCAGAAGATATGAAGACAATGTAAATGAGACCAATCTATACCTTCAGAATATCTCCACCGAATCAGAAACGAAGCTGCGCTTTAACAGAACAAGATTTAAAGGCAACTGGACGCTTGTGAGCACTGTCAGTTTGCAGAATGTCAACTATTCCAACAATAGCATAGATCTGGTAAACAATAATGTTTTCGATAACGGTATAAATTTCATCAAATACGGAGCATCATTTCAGGCCTCTTCTACATCCGCAAACGAGCGGTTGAAATACTCACTTGGGGTAAGAGCCGATGGCAACTCTTTCACTGATTCCGGCAACGACTTTTGGAAAACTCTAAGCCCAAGAATTTCCGCAAGCTATACGTTCGATCCTCAGGAGAAGTGGTCAATTAATGCCTCCTTAGGTAGATATTATAAGATTCCTCCATCGACTATTTTAGGTTACACTCAGTCTGGAATAAACACTAACAAAAGTGCTGAATACATTCGCAGCGACCATGCCGTGTTGGGATTGGAATATTTGGTAAACTCTTCTTCCAGATTCACCCTGGAGGGTTTCTACAAAAAGTATGGCAATTACCCTATTTCAGTCTCTAGGGAGGTTTCTTTGGCCAATTTGGGTGGTGACTTCTCTGTTTTAGGTAATGAGCCCGTTGTAAGCATGGGCGAAGGAAGAACCTATGGAATGGAATTCCTGTATCAGAAGAAGTTCTCAGACAACTATTACGCAATTCTGGCCTACACCTTATATAAAAGTGAATTTACCGGTCTTGATAATGTCTACAGACCAAGTGCCTGGGACAGCAAACACTTACTCACCTTGACAGGTGGTTATAAGTTTGGCAACAACTGGGAACTCAGCGCGAGAATGCGGTACCTGGGCAGAACACCCTATGCACCTGTAGATGAAGATGCCACTTTAGACAATTACCCCGCAATTATTCGCGATTACGACCAGTTGGGTACTGTTAGGCTTCAAGCCTTTAACCAGACAGATATTAGAATTGACAAGAAGTGGAACTTCAGCAAGTGGACATTCAACGTATTTCTGGAATTGCAGAATGCCTTCGGTCAGAACATTCCGAATGAGCCTGAATTTGGTTTAGATCGAGATGCTCAGGGAAATATCAACATGCCTAGGCAACTAGTTCAAATTGAAGATGTAGACAATTCAGGATTACTTCCTTCAATAGGTATTGTGATAGACTTTTAAGTTGGAGACTAGTATCAAATCAACCAATTCCCCAATTTCCTACTTCACCTTAGTCCAAACTACCGTACGGCCAAACATGGGTGCGCCAATATAACCTCTCACCTCTAGTTTGCCAGACTTAAGCCTCATTCGGCAGGAATAGGTTTTACCATTTTCAGGATCATAGATTTCTCCCCCTTCCCACTGGTCATCGTTGAAGGTGAATCCCGTCACCAGATTTAAGCCAATGATAGGCTTCTTCTGGAGCTCAGTATCAGGGTTTTCCACATCAAGTTTCGGGCTGCCATCAGAGTTATTAGGCTCCTTTAACCACACAATTTTTCCACTGTATTTTCCATTTTCCTTATAAATCTCAATTCGAGCCTTACCATCATCGGTTAACCATAAGCCTAGGACATCATCAGCCGACTGAGCTATAGCACTGAAACTCAAGAAGAAAAGCATTATTGAGAACCAGGGAATAGTTTTTTTCATGATTTTGGAATTTTTACAAGTTCTAGGCAAACGACTAATTATTGAAATTATTAGAACTAAACAGTACGAATAATAAATAAAACAAAGTGCTCTCCGAAATAAAATGAGCACTTTTTAACCAGAAAAAACTAATGGTTTTTGTTGGTAATTTCCAATTTCGTTTTTCGCCATCTAACAAATTACCGACTGTAAATTGTTTAACTGATTTGGCAAGATTCCCTTTGAAATTCACTCACGACCATCTATACCTTTCAGACAGGGATTCTCTTTTGAGAATTGTATAAATAATCAAGGTCCCAAACTACCAAGTTCATATATGATTAAACGTTTCTTTCTATTCACACTACTCCTTCTTGTATGCGCTACACTTGGTGCACAGAGCATAAGTACCAAAAACCTGGACCTTGAAGGTGATATTGACAAATGGTTCAACAGCCATTTCGACTCTGCCAATGTAAAACCTATGATTGGCCCATTACCAATTGTTTCTCCTCCTAGGAGAACTACCAATGTCTTCTTTATTGAAGAATCTCGCGACTGGAATAAAGTGAGCTTAAAGTACGACAACCAAGAGTACAATAACGTACGCATGAAGTACGATATAGATAAGCAGGTAATTTATATTCTAAATCCACAAACGCTTCAGCCTGTTATTTTGAACCAGGAACTGGTAAACTGGATAAAATCACCCAAGGGAACATTCAAGCCAAGAGAGAAATCTACCGGTTATTACCTTATCATTTTCGAAGGGAATAACCTTTCACTTATTAAAGAGAGTAAAAAAGACCTCATTATAGATTCGGGTGAGTTTGAATACAAACGCACTGATAACATCTATTTACTACAAGAAAATTTGAGAACATCTGTTCGCAATCCAAAATCGCTCATTAAACAATTTCCCAACCACAAAAAAGAGATCAAACGTTTCATGAGACAGAAAGAATCTAAAGAAGTTAAAAGGTCGAGCAAGGAAGATTACCTCGTTCTGATTGCCCAGTACTGCGATAATCTGACCAACCTATGAGAAGAATACTAGTACTTATCGGACTGGTGTGGTCGGTCTGCATATATGCTCAGCAAACCGATTCAACGTTTACCGGAAGTTACCAGGATATTGCCCTCGAAGAGGTTATTGAAGATATCGAGTCGCGTTCCGGATACACCTTCTACTACAAAAAAGAATGGGTGGATTCTCTTAGATTCACAGGTACCTTCAGTGCCGCTCCCATTAGCAGTGTATTAGAAAGCTTAGTTGAAAACACCTCTCTACGCTTCTATTTGGAAGGCAGAAAGGTTTATCTCACCAATGGAATCACCATTATCAGCACACCAGAAATTGTGAGTAATTTAATGGCTCAGAGAAGTCAGGCGAATCAAGTCACTACGGAAGAAGAAGAACCAGAAGAAGCCAAGGAAATTCTATTTACCAAGGAGTATAAAGGCGAAGTTCAAAACACCAATAACCTGGAAACCTTTGTTTTCGAAATTGGAAGTAGAGCACAATTCAATGCAGGAGGAAGTTCTAATCTGGTGGGCTACATTAAGGATGGCAGCACGGGTGAACCGATTGAAGGAGCTGTTGTATATACTCCAAATGGCAGTAGATCTACCGTTTCGGGAAGGGATGGTTTCTATTCTCTTAACCTGACCAATGGCCGTCACATCATTCAGGTTCAGTTTACCGGCATGAAAAGAGCCAAGAGAAACCTCATTCTGTTCTCTAATGGCCAACTCAACATCGACATGGAAGTGGATGTTATAGCATTGAATGAGGTGGTAGTAGAAGCCAACCGCGGTGCCAATGTAGAACAACTGACAACCGGAGTAGAGAGACTGAATGTAGAAGAATCGAGAACGGTACCGGTGGTTTTAGGAGAGAAAGATATCCTTAAAGTTGCCACCACATTTGCCGGAGTTCAAACGGTGGGCGAAGGTTCTGCAGGCTTCAATGTAAGAGGCGGTAAATCTGACCAAAACTTATTCTTATTCGAAGGTGCTACTGTTTATAATGCAGCTCACTTCTTAGGGTTCTTCTCAGTATTCAACTCTGATGCCCTTGAAGGGCTGGAAGTAATGAAAAGCGGTATTCCTGCCAGCCTTGGAGGAAGACTTTCGTCAGTTTTCGATATCACAGCTAAGACAGCTAATAAAGAAGAGGTGGTGGTTGAAGGTGGTATATCCCCTATTACCTCAAGACTTACGGCTGAAATTCCGATCATCAAAGAGAAAGCCTCATTGTTGGCCAGTGGAAGGATCACCTATTCAGATTGGATTCTTCAGAGCATCAATCACTCTGACTTTAAAGATAACAGAGTTTCATTCAGCGACTTTATTGTCAAATACGATCACCAGGTAGACCAAGACAATCGCTTGACGCTTTCAGGATATTACAGCAAAGATGACTTCCGCCTGAATTCGGATACGCTGTTCTCGTTCTCCGATTTCTCTTATGTCAATAAGATGGGTACAGCAAAATGGTCACGCAGATTCGATGGCACTTTCGATGCGTCTCTAACGGCATCCTATAGCGATTACGGCTATGAATTCGAATCTACTCAACTGGCGACCAACGCATTCTCTCAGGGCTACGATATTCGCGAAATTGGAGCTAAGCTAGATTTCAATAAAGATTTTAGTGCATTCCATTTATTCAACTTTGGCCTTGAAGCCAAGCGATACGATATCAATCCTGGTGATAAGTCGCCAATTGGTCCTGAATCTATTGCTGCAGACATTCAGCTCAATCATGAACAAGGGCTGGAAGGAGCTTTATATTTCTCAGACAAGCATGAGGTCAGCGATAAACTCAGTTTCAATTATGGCCTTCGCTACAGCTTCTTCACCTATTTAGGTCCGGGAGTTACCAATCTTTACTTAGACAATGCTCCTAAAAACCCGGACACCAAAACTGGTGAATTGGCACATGATAAAGGGGAGTTCATTAAAACTTATCATGGTCCTGAGTTTAGAATTGCCGCTAGATACCTGCTCGATGAAACCAGCTCTATCAAGCTAAGTTACGACCGAAGCCGTCAGTACTTGCATGCACTATCTAATAGTGCCTCACTTTCCCCAACAGATCTTTGGAGGCTTTCTAATTCTTACATAAAGCCTCAAATCGGAGATCAGCTTTCTGTTGGCTATTACCGCGATTTCATGGATGGCGAACTGGAAACCTCCTTGGAAGTCTACGGAAAGAAGCTGCAAAACCTGCTAGACTTTAAGACTGGTGCCGACTTCCTTTTGAATGATAGAATCGAGTCGATTGCATTGCAAGGCCCAGGTAAATCTTACGGTTTTGAGCTTTCTCTGAAAAAAACCGGAAGACTGAGTGGTTGGTTTAACTACACCTATGCAAGAACCTTCATTAAGCTAGATGGCGACTTTGAGGAAGAAGTAGTGAACAGTGGAGCATACTTCCCAACTAACTACGATAAGCCTCATACCATTAACCTGGTAAGCAACTACGAAGTAACCCGAAGATTCTCTCTGTCCTACAACTTAGTATACAGCACCGGAAGGCCGATTACCTTCCCAACGGGGCTTTACAGGTTGAATGGGATAGAGATTCTGAACTATTCAGATAGAAACGAATATAGAATTCCCGACTACCTGAGAATGGACATTGGGCTAACCCTTAAATGGGGACACCGACTTACCAAAGGAACACACTCGTTCTGGTCAGTTTCAGTATACAACGTATTAGGCAGAAAGAACCCATTCTCCCTCTACTTCGATCTTGATGAGGGTGAAGTGAAAGGATACAAACTATCCGTTTTCGGTTCTGCCATTCCAACCATCTCTTACAACTTTAAATTCTGATGGAGATGAAACTAAAAGACAAATTGAACCTTCGTTCGCTCATTATATTGACCCTATTCTTTGCCATCTCAGTTTGCGGATTCTCCCAAACTCAGAATGTAAGAGAGCGCGTATTTATCGATGTCAACGCTCAAGATTTACTGGTTGGCGAAACGCTGCAATATTCAGCCATTTGCCTGAGCCACACCACCAATAAGGTTTCTCCTTTGAGCAAATACCTTTATGTGGAATTGATTGGCGAAAATGGTGTTGTATTTCAGCGCAAACACAAGCTGGAAGAAGGAAAAGCCAGTGGTGAATTCTTCTTGCCTTCAGCCATAGAAACCGGGCAATATTATCTGGTGGCTTACACCAGATGGATGCGCAACTTCGGAGATACAGAAAAAACACCTTTGGTGTTCATCAATCCATACAAAGGCCATATCAATGCTGAAAATGAGAGCCCAGAGCTGAATGTAGAATTCAATACACTCTCCGGACAATTAGTGGCGGGAGCTTCAAATGCCGTAGCCTTTAAAGTTCAGCTAGGTAATGAGCCTGTAATAAGAAGCGGAAGAGTTATTGGCGAAGATGGAAAAATTGCTGATGTAGTCAGTAGTGAATACGGTATTGGGCATTTCGAAATTACCCCTGAAGCGGGCAAGCAATACCAACTGCTGATAGAAACACCGGAAGGTGGCATTGAATTCTTCGACCTACCAAAAGCTGCCGAAAATGGTGTAGGTTTGAATGTAGCACATAGTGCCGATTTCATCACCCTCACTCCTCTTGGTGACATCCAGTTTAGTCAAATGACGATTAACCATCAGGGAAAAGTAGTCTATGAAAAAAAGATCGAGAGTAAATCAGCGATCAGAATAGCGAGAAAGGATTTACCTGAGGACATACTTGAGGTCTCTCTCGCTGATGCTGGTGGTGCACAGAAATTACAAGCAGCACTTTTCAATACCAATATTGAAACTGACCAACTATCAGAAGCTTATGCTACTCGCACCGAAGCATCACTGGATCAGCAGTTACCTTCGGGCAATTACAGTGTTTCCATCAGAAAAGTATCTGAGAGCCAACCTCTGCAAAATCACTCTATTTATGCGAAAACAGGCCTTCAATTACCTGATAATTTAAGCCATACTGACCTTCAGTATCTTTCATTCTTTCAAAGAATTGAGCAGAAAGCTATACCTGAGCAAGTTTCATTCATGCCAGAGTATCGCTATGAACTTCTTGAAGGAAGTTTGAAAGCCAATGGTGACACAACCTCCATTGACGATAAAAATGTAGTGTTAAGTCTAACTGGAGAGGATAAGCTGAACATGTCGGTTGCCAGAACTGATAAAGACGGAAAGTTCATCCTGGAATATCAAACCGTACCTAGAGGTCAGCTGACACCAGCTCACCTCACAGTTCCTGACTTTGAGAATTCTTATTCGCTGGAAATCAACAGCAATTTCATGGAAGAGCATGATTTAGAGTTCTGCCCTATTACTATAGATTCGGCCCAGCTAGAAGATATCAGACAAAGAAGCATTATTAGCCAAATAGAAAATGTGTACTTCACCCCTGTTATTGATTCGGTAGAAATAGAAAACAATGTTCCTTCTACAATTCCGGTGTTCAACGCTCACTACGAATTCGATGACTATACACGCTTCAGAACTCTAAAAGAGCACTTTGTAGAGTATATTCAAGTAGCAGGTGTAAGGGAAAGAAGAGGCGAAAAACGCTTTATTCTCTATAGCTATGATGCCGGTTTTAGCTTTGAAGCAGAGCCAATAGTACTGTTGGATGGAGTTCCTGTTCCAGGCAATGAAATTTTGGAATTCAGCCCATATAGAATCAAAAGTCTGGACGCCTTTAACAGACGCTATTTCCTTGGCTCACTTGTGGCTGACGGTATATTAAGCTTCACAACCATAGAAGGCAACCTTGGTGGATTTACCTTCGATAGCAACCACTTGGCATTTGAGCTGCTCACACCGCAATCTGAGGGTAAAGCATCACGGACGAGCCTGCAAGAAGACGAACGTATACCGGACTCAAGAATTCAGCTGCTGTGGTTGCCAAGCTTGAAGGTTGACCAAGATGGTTTGCAAGCAATCAGATTCAATACTTCAGACATTGAAGGCGATTTTGAAATGGTGATAGAAGGTTTTACTGAAAGCGGACTTCCGGTTTCAATGGTCAAAAGATTCGAAGTTAAACAGCTCAATAATGAATAATATAGTTTCAAGAACCATAAAGTTTGGAATCATAGCATTTGTTGCGCTCTTGATTGTTGGCTGTATTGAAGAGATTGAAAAGACTTCATTCTCCTATGAAAGGCTATTGGTGGTAGATGCCAATATTTCTGATCAGCAAAAGGTACATGAAGTTCGGCTTTCATACACCTCACCTGTTGATGGTAATCTTGACGATGGCTCGAGTGCTGCTACAGGTGCCAGAGTTTGGGTTGAGGATAATCAAGGCAATCAGGTTGACTTTACAGAAAATGAACCTGGGCACTATACCTCTCCGTCCAACTTTGCTGCAGAAGCAGGAAAGAGCTATGCGCTATTCATCACAACCAGCGAAGGCAAAGACTATCAATCGGCTTATGAAGAGTTGGTGCCTGCCCCGGAAATCACCAATATCTATAATAGATTTACAATAGAGCCCGGAGACGGTGAGGCCACCTCAATTCCCGGGGTTCAATTCTTTATAGATTCTGATGCTGCTGGCCAAAGTAGCCAATTCTTTCGGTATGAATGGACTGATACCCATCAGGTGATTGTGCCATATCCCAAGAAATATGAGGCAGTAAGAGATTTAAGGGGAAATTGGGTCATATCGGAGGTTAATAGAGATTTGAGTGAATGCTACAAAGAAAGAAGCTTTGATGAGCTCATTCTGGCTACTTCAACCAACACCTCAACAGGGCAATTACGCGAAGTTCCGATCAAGTTTTCTGCAGCTTCGTTATTCGATGTCACCACCATGTATTCCATTGAAGTGACCCAGAGAGCCATTAGCTCAGAAGCTTATAGCTATTACCGCAAAATTAAGCTTTTCAATGAGTCGAATGGCACACTTTTCGACAAACAACAGGGCATCATCATTGGTAACATTGTCTCTGTAGATGATCCCAACGAAAATGTTTTGGGCTACTTTGAAGTTTCAGGGGCCACCAGCAAGAGAATATTTATGCAGTTGAGCGATTTGGACGAACCTGTACAAGATTACTTGAATAGACCATGCCTGACCAACGGACCCATTATGGTAGAAGGAATGACTATCGATCAGTTCTATGAAGCGCAAGATGTTGAGGAGGGAGTTAGAGGATCTGAAATCTCAAGACGCTCATTGTATGAGCTATTCGATGTTGGGTATACAGGTGAAATGCTCTTTGGTTATAGATTATGCGTTGACTGTACCAGAAGAGGTAGTTTGGGAAAACCAGCTTACTGGCCTTAATCCGGATTGAAACTAACTATTAACAGTAGAACGAATGAAGTCATTCGGTTTAAAACGATATACAAAATTCTGGCTGATAGGATTGATCATCCTATTGACTTCATCCTGTATAGAGGAATTTGAGCCGGGTTCTGTCAAATTTGAAAAGCTACTGGTTGTAGATGGCAATATTTCTGATCAAGCCAAGGCGCATGAAATTAGGCTCTCTTTCACGTCCCCGATTAATGCCGAAGACGATCAAACCAATGAAGTTTTAAGTGGAGCTACCGTTTGGGTTGAGGATGACGCAGGAAATAAATTAGACTATACAGAGCAAGCCGCAGGCACTTATGTCTCTCCTGTTTTTGCCGCTGTAGCAGGAAGAAGCTATTCACTTAATATCACTACTTCCGAAGGAAAAAGCTACCAGTCTGCCCCCGAAGAGCTTACTCCTGCACCTGAAGTCACCAATATCTACGACCGCTTTAAAGTGGAAACAGGTGATGGAGAATCTACTTCTATTCCGGGAATTCAGTTTTTCATCGATGTCGATAATGCGGATCAGGGGTCTCAATTCTATCGCTATGAGTGGACAGACACTCATCAGGTAATTGTACCCCACATCAAATTGTATGATTATGTCTTCAATCAAGATGGTACTGCTGAGGTTATTCCTTTTTCTGAAGATGTAAAAGAGTGTTATCGCGAAGGAAGGTTCAACGAACTCATACTAGCCACATCAACAACAAGTGATAACGGACAATTAAAAGAAGT
>JABXIP010000178.1 GCA_013373005.1 Cytophagia bacterium
ACACCGCCAAGGCCAGAGAGAAGAAGCTTCAATCGACCAGCAAGAGGTAGACAATATGCTTCAACAGACGCTCCGAACGGTCAGCTTAAGGCATTCCACAAAGACAGAAATATGTACATCAGCAACATAGATGGCAGCAATGTGCAGGCCATCACCACTGATGGAAACATGGAAAACAAACTCAAATATGGCATTGCTACCTGGGTATATGGAGAAGAGCTAGGTCAGAATACGGCCATGTGGTGGTCGCCAGATAGTAAGAAAGTGGCATTTTATCGATTCAATGAGCAAGGTGCGAAGCAATATTATGTGTTGCTCGACCAGTTGAAGCTTTACGATTCACTCGAAGTGATGTCATATCCGAAAGTAGGAGAGCCTAACTTGCCTGTAGACCTGATGGTTTACGATTTGGAAACCAAGAAAACTACATTGCTAGATACTCGTGATGGTAAGCCTTTCGATGATGGAGCTTTAGGAACTTACCTATATGGTGTTGAGTGGACGCCTGACGGAAGCGAATTGCTATTCCATAGCACCAACAGAAAGCAGGATATTATGGAGCTAAGAGCTGCTGACCCGGCAACTGGCAAAAGCAGAACCGTAGTAAGAGAAGAGTGGCTGCCAAGCTTTACCAGAAATACGCCTGAAATGAGATGGTTGGAAGATGGAAAGCGATTCCTCTGGGCTTCTGAAAGATCTGGTTTCAATAATTACTACCTCTACAATGTAGATGGAACTCTGGAGGCTACTGTTACCAATCATCCGTTTGAGGTAGCCGGTGTTGAAATGATTGACGAGAAAAAAGGTGAACTCTATTATATGGCAAGAAGTGGTGAAAACCACATGAAAATGCAATTGCACAGAGTGAAGTTAGATGGTTCTAAAGATACCAGAATGACGGATCCTGCTTTCAATCACAGAGTTACTATTTCCCCTGATGGAAAGTACTTCATAGACGTTGCTCAAACTCATAATACGCCCCCAGTTACCAATTTGGTAGACAGCAAAGGCAAAGTACTTGCCGAGCTAGCTACAAGCGATATGACTAAATTCGAAGAGTTGGGCTTGAAAAAAGTGGAGGCCTTTACTTTTACTGCTGCCGATGGAAAAACCGAGCTTCACGGCTTGCTTCATTTCCCTTCTAACTTCGATCCGAGTAAGAAATATCCTTTGATTCTGGCCAACTATGGTGGTCCTGCCACCAATGAATTCACTGAGAATTTTACACTGCCTAACTCGCTAACTGAATACGGATTTCTTGTAGTTGATGTAGATGGTAGAAATGTAAGAGGTAGAGGTAAAAGAATGCTAGATGAGATTTATGGAAAGCTAGGTCAGGTTGAAATGGATGACTTTGCTGAAGGAATCAAGTCGCTTTACGATAGACCTTACTTCGATAAAGATAGAGTAGGGGTATATGGTACTTCTTACGGAGGAACAACTTCTGCTACTTGTCTTTTGAGGCACCCTGATGTATTCCATGCTGCAGTGGTAAACTCTGCTGTAACCGATTGGAGATACTATGACAACATTTACACCGAGCGTTACATGAACCTGCTGGAGAACAACCTGGAAGGTTATGAGTCTTTCAGTATTATGAATCAGGTGGAGAGTTTGGAAGGTGAAATGATGATCTATTTCGGAACATCTGATAATAATGTGCACCCTCAGAATTCATTGGACTTAATAAAAGCACTTCAGGATGCTCGCAAGAGCTTTGAGGTTCAGGTAGGTCCTGATAGAGGCCACACGGCAATGGACTCTGAGCGTATGATGGAATTCTTCATTGAGCATTTGGTAATGAAGAATGGAATGGCTCTCGATTTAAAGAGATAGTTCTTAAGAATATAATATTCGATGATTAAGAATGCCATCCCTCAAAGGGATGGCATTCTTTTTTTGTCTTAATATTCAGTCACCTTATCAAGCTCAAATACTCGGGAGGCTTCACCATCTACCAACTTGTATTGTAATTGTCTGAATTTCTCGGTGGCCTTTCCGTTCTCGTAAATTGGGAAGCGTCTCACAAGCATATTTTCTACTACTCTAATTTCATCTTGTCCCATATAGCCGCTGGCATTCGGATCGTCTTCAGCCAGAGCCGGCAACTGAATCATGCTCATAGATTTGCCGTTATTCACCGAATAGCCGATAACTGACATTTTACCCTCATTCGACCTTATCATGGCTAGTAGTTCAGGCCAGCCATCGGCATTTAAGTCTTCAATTTCTGCTAACTCAAATTGGCCTTGAAAGGGAATGACTTCCGATCGGTTGGTAATCTCTAAGCCCGATGGTTCAACCAGAATTTGGTTGAACATGAAATTGGAACTCGCATAGAGATTGAATTCAATGCCTTGTAATTCAAAGCTTTGCGGATAAGAATTCCAGAAGTCTTCTGACGATTCAGCAAGGTCAACACTTAGGTATTCATCAGCCAATGTGGCACCACCGCTGCAATAAAAGCTCAAGTCATCTATTTTAGATTCATCTTTGGTTTTGATCACAATTCCTTCAGGAGTACTTTGAATTACCGCTGTGTTTGATCCCACTGTTTCAAACTCTAAGGTGTTCTCATTAACTATTCTTGCAAATACCTCAAGTTCGCAGGTTGGAGACTTTTTGTCTTTTCTAGCATCTATAATCACTGATGCAAATTGATCATTGATGGAGTCTATGCTTATGATAATGTAATCATAACCTTCCGATCGCTGGGCATAGGTTTCCGTTGCAAAGTTTCCAAAAACCTTTTTAGATGAGCCGTCAGATTCTTTTGGACTGTTACAGGCACAAAAGATGGCCAAAATCAAAAGTGTGGCTAGCTTCTTCATATTACTAAGTTACACTGTTTCCTAAGGATGCCATCCCTCAAAGGGATGGCATCC
>JABXIP010000154.1 GCA_013373005.1 Cytophagia bacterium
GTCAATGTTTCGCCTACAGTGAGTGTTCCTGAGAAATCTACATTGGTAGCCGTTGGTACTGCATTCAGAGAAATGCTTACTCCTCCTCTAGTTGAGGCCAATTCGTTTCCTACCAGATCGGTTACTACTGCATTGTTATTGGCATAATTGATGTACAAGTTCAGCTGAGCTGCGATTAAGTCAGTAAATGTCAGGATCAATTCTGTGTCACCTGCTGTTCCATCGGAAACAGTCTGTACCGTAAAGGTGGAGCTATTCTCATCTGTTACCGTGAAGTCCGTTGGATTAGCGCCCAAAGTCTCCACTGCCTCATTGAAGGTCAAGGTGATTTGAGTGTCACTGTCTTTCGCTGCACTCACCAAAGTTGGAGCCGTTTCATCATTGGTGACGCTCACTTGAGTGGCGGCAGAATTGTTATTCCCAGCTGCATCCAGCGCTACACCATTTGCAACATTTAGAGTAACCACGCCATCCGTTGTTGGTGTAATGGTTGCAGTATAAATCCTAGCAGTGGTTGTGTTGAAATTACTTGCTGCGCCATTCCCTACAGTGATGCCACTGATGTCAAAACCTGATACATCTTCCGAGAAGGTGAAGGTGGCTGTAAATGCTCCGCTGGTTGGGTCAGCACTGCTGGTGATTGTAACCGATGGCGCTGTTTCATCATTGCTTACACTTAGTTGAGTTGCTGCAGTGTTGTTATTACCAGCAACATCTGTTGCCACATCAGCTGCCACATCTATGGTCACCTCCCCATCTGCAGATGGCGTAATCAAAGCGGTATAAATCTTCGCACTTGTCGTGTTAAAGTTACTCGCCACTCCATTACCCACTGAAATATCTCCAACATCAAAACCACTGATGTTTTCAGAGAAAGTAAAAGTGGCTGTAAAAGGTCCGCTTTGAGGGTCTGATGCATTGCTGTTGATGGTAATTGTCGGTGCAACACCATCTATTACAATATCTTTTGAGGTGAGGGAGCCGCCTTCCGTCCCATGTTGAACGGCCAGGTCTGCATTCAGGCCAACAGCATCTACAATAGTTCCTCCGTTTAATGTTAATGCCGAAGAGCTTGTTACATCCAAATCAGAACTTACATCGCCTGCCTGAACAGAATAGACAAATCGTAAGGTAGAAGAACTTCTATCTACATAATCGATAGTTCGATCTGTTGCTCCTGTTTCCAGCTCCAACTGTGGTGTTCCGGTAACAAAAACCTCCTCGCTGTATTGAACATAGATATTGATATCGTCCCCTACCTTGAATGTAGCGTTGTTTACATCAGAAGTTACCTCAAGAACAGTTGGTGCCGTCTCATCATTGGTTATGCTAAATTGTGTTGCCGCAGAATTGTTATTCCCAGCTGCATCATGAGCTGCGCCAACTGCAACATCTACAGTAACCCCACCATCAGTTACCGGTGTAATAGTGGCGGAATAAATACTGGCACTGATAGTCGCAAAGTTGCTCGCAGCCCCGTTACCAACTGCGATGTCATTTACATCGAAACCTGAAACATCTTCAGAGAAAGTAAAGGTAGCTGAGAAAGCTCCATTTGTTCGATCAGTGCTACTTGTAATGGATATGGTTGGTGAAGTTTCATCATTGACCACCCTTAGTTCTGATGCAGCCGTATTTCCATTTCCTCCAGCATCCTGTGCCTTATCCGCAGCAACGTTTACGGTTACACTTCCCTCGGTTGATGGTGTAATAGTTGCAGTGTAGATTTTTGCACTAGTCGTGTTAAAACTACCAACTGAACCATTACCTACTGAAATATCACTCACATCAAACCCAGAAACGTCCTCGTTGAAAGTAAAGGTTGCCGTAAAGGCTCCACTCACTGCATTGGAAGAGCTAGTAATTGACATGTATGGCGCTGATGTATCGACCCTTACATCTGCTGCACCAGCTACAGAAACACTAGTGTTCGCATTATTACCCGCTACATCCTGGATTGTTCCTCCGTTCAGGCTAATAGACAAAACGGAAACACCGTTGCCATCAAGATCACCAGCAACAGTGGTATACCTGAATACCAAGGTATTTGTGCCTGAACCACTATGGTATGTTGCCACTCTATTCTGACCTCCCATGGCGATAGTAACGCTTGGTGTACCATTGGTTTCGTCCACCACTACGGCTTCATCAAAGACATAAGTAACATCCACATCCTCATCCAAACCATAGGTTTTTCCTACAATAGTGCCTGAAGAGACTGACGGAGCACTGGTATCTACTGTAACATCTAGAGCAGTTGACTCGGCCGACTCATTGCCAGCAGCATCTGTAGCTTTGGCAGTGATGCTATGTGTAGCCTCAGTAAGGGTTGAACCCGTATGATCGAAAGTCCAATCGCCTGCACCATCAGCTGTGGTATTCCCAATGCTGTTTCCACCAATAAACACTTCTATAGAAGCATTGGCTTCTGAAGTACCACTGATTTCCAAAGTTTGGTCATTGGTTACGCCATCGGTATTACTGCTTCCAGCATCTGTTGAAATGCTTGCTACAATTGGTGCAGATGGTGCAGTTTCGTCATTAACTACAGTTAGCTGCGAAGCTGCCGTATTTCCATTTCCTGCAGCGTCAGTCGCTTTATTGGCAAGAACATCGATATCTACATCACCATCGGCCGATGGCGTGATAGTAGCTGTATAGATTTTAGCACTTGTAGTGTTGAAGTTAGATGCCACTCCATTACCTACCGATATGTCTTCTTCGACAAAACCACTTATATCTTCACTAAATGTAAAGGTTGCTGTGAATGCTCCGCTTTGAGGATCATTGGCATTGCTGGTTATGGTTACAGTTGGTGCTGTGAGGTCTATAGTAACATCCTGAGCAGTTGATGCAGATGAAGTATTACCTGCCTCATCTGTAGCTTTTGCTGTAATTGAATATTCACCTTCAGATAAATCTGTAGCTGTATAATCCAATAGGTAAGTCCCCTGTCCATTTGTTGTGGTTGTACCAACACTTGTGTTATCGATAAACACTTCCACACTACTGTTGGCTTCAGCAAGTCCACCAATTACCAGGCTTTGATCGTTGGTAATAAAGTCTGAATTAGAAGAACCATTGTCATCACCTACTGCCCCCACTGTTGGTACATTTGGTGCAGTAATATCTATGGTTACACTTAA
>JABXIP010000441.1 GCA_013373005.1 Cytophagia bacterium
GGCTGTTCATTGGGCCGGCTTTACTCTAGCTCAGCATAGTTGGAAGGAACCTATTGACAGATTCACCTATGAAGCTCAGACACAAAAACTGGCCTACCTCACTCCCAAACTAGGTGGACAATTCGAGCATTCGTCCGATATAAAAGAGCCTTGGTGGGAAAAGCATCAATAGAAACTTAAATGAGTATTTTCTGGGAATAGCTACTTGTAAAAGACTGTTCATCAATAATTTACTTTACTCTGGTCTCTGTTTTTTATAAATTGTGGGTCTATGGAAAAGTTAAGAACAATACTCTGCACTCTAGCTGTACTGGTTTTTACCGTTGCAGCACAAGGCCAATCAATGCCGGTTACAGGAAAAGTTTATGCCTTTAAAGACACTCCGGTTACAAACATTACGGTGACTGCGAAAAAATCAAAGCAAACCGCCACTACCGATGAAGAAGGAAACTACTCCATAGAGGTCAATGCGAATGATAAGCTAGTTTTCGAGGGAGATGGATTTAGAAAGGAAGTTCACAAAGTGGTTGGTGGACAAAAACTTAATGTAAAAATGCTCTTTCTTGGAGGCGAAAGAAATGAACAAGTAGCTATTGGCTCAGGACACTTAACGGAAGAGTCACTTTTCTACTCCAAATCTAAATTCCTGGAATACAACAATGATTATCACACGTTTCCTGATATTTTCACTCTAATCAAAGGTAAATTCCCAGGAGTTAAAGTATATACTGAACTAGGACAGAAAAGGGTGGTTATCAGAGATATTGCATACCTAAGTGGTAAAGACAATACCGCTCTATATATGGTCGATGGACAGATTTGGCAAGATATTTCAGTATTAAGACCTGAAGAAATTGTGTCTGTCAATGTAATGAAAGACGGTGCTCCTTTAGGCTTTAGAGCTGTCAATGGAGTGGTTTTGATTACCACCTTGGTGGGAGCCGGAAAATCTCAGCCCAACGGAACTACCGGAAAAGATAATTAAGAAGAATTGATCCAAACAAAAAAGGCAGCCACTGGCTGCCTTTTTTGTTACTGACTGTAACCTTTCTGGCTCTCAAGCGACTATCGAAACAAGAATCCCTATTTTCGATGATGCACAATACAAAGCAAGAAGATTTCATGAAGGCCTACGAAAGTTGTCACGAACGATTTCTTAGGTATTGTTCTTCTCTTGCCTTTGGAAAAATGGATGTTCAGGATTTGGTTCAAGACATTTTGCTATCAGCTTACTCAAAATTCGACCAAATAGAGAACAAAGATGAATTGCTCCATTATTTAATCAGAGCAGCCAGAAACAGATCTATTAGTATATGGAGAAAAAGAAGAGACTTGGTTGACCTTAAAGAACTGCATAGACAGAAACTAGCAGACCAAGGTGTATCTCCAGAAACAATTTTAGACATTCAGTTGCTCTACTCAATGCTCAATAAATTACCTCAAAAGCAAAAAGAAGCCATTATTCTCTTCGAAATCAATGGTTTTAGCATGAAGGAAATTGCGGCCATTCAGAATAGTTCTGAAGCGGCTACCAAAACCAGAATAAGTAGAGGTAGAAATAAGCTTGCTGAGCTTTTCTCAGAAAATCCTGACCTCAATTTAAAGGAGGTATTCGTAAGCCTTAAAAGTGTAATGCTATGAAAGAAAATCAATTGCAGCTACTCTTTGAAAGTGCACGATCAGTTCCTACAGAACTCAGCTTAGAGCAAGTATCCAATACCATTTTATCATTCCCTGCAGTCGTCAGAAAACCATGGTTCAAAAAAATCAATTTAAACACGTTTCTTATGACGACCTCATTAATTATTCTTACTACTGCCGCCATTATCCTTACCTCTCAGAATGAAGCTAGCAACAATTCGTCCGAGATCCATCAGATTATCGATATTGAAAGACTAGATATCTCTGACAGAAAATTAAGTCTCATCAATCCGGAAGTACCTAATGACATAATACTCACTAGCCCTGAAAGAGACTCCATATTTCTTTACGAAGAGCCTCTCAACTCAGAAATCAAAGGCTCGGTACTATCAGATACAAACACATTGAACGAATTAAATGCAACCTATGAAAGACGCCATTTTATATCTTATAGAGAAGTTGAAGAAAAGGATATCATTCTAAATACCAATCAAGCCAAAAGCCTACAAAAAATGCTCGAGGATTGGGTAGAGGAGGACGAACTTGGTAGTTGGAGAAGCGGTATGATCAAAGTACAATACCACCCTGAATATCTAGTAATCAACTCAGACACATTGAATGGGGCTATTCTAAACAAATACAGAAACCTTCTCTTTCAATACAACATCACTCCGGGTATTAACAGACATATTTTCTCAAGCAGGAAATACATTATGGCAGGAGATTTTATAGATGGAAACTTTAGAGGATCGGTACTGGGCAAGTTGATGAGAGTTAAAATAACTAATAGGCCGGGTTATATTAAACAAGGAACCCATGAAAAACGAAAAGTCATACTTCACATCACCGACTTTGAAACCACAAATCAGAAATTTAAGGATGCCACATTTATAGATACCAAAATGCAAAATGAACCTGAAGCGATCAGGACAAAGAGCGACCCAATAAGCAAAAGTCAACTTAAAGATCTCCACACCGAAATAGTAAGTCTTTTCAAATCTTATGGCTTAAAAACCAAGGGACACTTTAAGTACGCCATATCCTTTGACCAATCGACATTGGAGCTGCGCCAAAGAACGCTCAAGCAGAATCAAAAGAGAGAACTAATAAACCTCCTTGAAGACTACAACATTCGATTAAATGACAACAGACTATTAGTCCTTAATGATTATGGTATTATGTTGGTTGAACAAACGGGGTCAGATACAAACTCGTTCCAAAGCTGGATCAAGTCAGGCCATATCTTCAATATAACTGGCTCTGATTTAAGAGAAATAGAGAAGTCATTCCTCAGACACAATTAAAAAAGGCAGCCAATGGCTGCCTTTTCTTATTCTATTTAAGGTCTATTTATCTTCCTCTTCTAATCTGCTGATAAGGGAATACCACAGTAGACTCATTACCATCCTTTCCAACAGCCGCTACTCCGAAATAGTAATTATCGATCACAATTCCTTCCAGCGTATGCTCGTTGGTTCCGGTTACATAAATGAAGTTATCCCAGGTTGGGGAAGTAGTAAGTCTCCAGTAAAGCTTATAACCCACCACATCCGGATCGTCAGACGCTTTCCATTGCAAAGTGGTAGAAGGCTGTACCGCTCCACCAATTCTTACATCCTCAGGAGCTGGTGGTGCCCAACCAATACCTGCCAATGAAATAGCGTTGACAGCCGTAAGCTTCTTGGCATAATCAAAATTCACTCCTTCAATTACATCGCCATATTCAATTCCGTCTTCAACTCTTATATCCTGGTGCTGGCGCACATAATTTTCGTGTGCCTCCATAATTCTTACTCCCGGATATCCAAGATCGTTAAATGGTCTATGGTGACCTCCTCTCCCAAAACGGTCGAGTCTGTAGACCATCATCGGATTCATTTCCGGCATGTAAGTAAGTACCTGCTTGTGTATATATCTTGCCAGCTGTCTTGAATTACCATCCACTTCGCCTCCGGTAAACCTTCTTGCCGCTCTCTCTCTATCTGACTCATTAGCAGGAGTTGGCTCTGAGA
>JABXIP010000432.1 GCA_013373005.1 Cytophagia bacterium
AACACTCACCTTATTTTGAGCTTCGCCAATGATTTTAACTCCTTCAATCTCTTTCAACTGCTGAGTAGCGTAGGAGAGAAGCTCTGCTTCATGGGAAGCAATGTTTTCTTTGCCTAATTCATTGATAAAGTCGATGGCAGCTTTGAAAGCTACAACATCTGCAATGTTTGGTGTACCGGCCTCGAATTTATAGGGGATGTCGTTGAAAGTGGTTCCTTCAAAAGAAACCTCCTTAATCATTTCACCACCACCCTGATATGGAGGCATTTTCTCCATAAGTGAACGCTTACCGTAAAGAATACCCACTCCTGTTGGACCGTACATCTTATGTGCCGAAAGCGCATAAAAGTCGGCATTTAAACCCTGTACATCAACGGTAAGATGTGAAGAAGCTTGAGCTCCATCGATCAGTACTTTCGCTCCCACTGCATGAGCCATCTCAATGATTTCCTTAACAGGATTGATGGTTCCCATTGAATTAGAAGCGTGATTTACCGCCACCAATTTGGTTTTGTCTGAAAGCAACTGACTAAAGGCAGCAATGTCTAGATCACCATTGTCCAGCACTGGAATAGCTTTGACGGTAGCACCTTTCTCCTCAGCGATTAATTGCCATGGAACAATATTAGAATGGTGTTCCAAGCCAGAAACAATAATCTCATCACCTTTATTGAGGAATTTTCTTCCCCATGAAGAGGCTACAAGGTTGATAGATTCTGTAGTTCCCTTGGTAAAAACAATTTCTTCAGCCTCATTGGCATTAATGAATGCCTGTACAGCTTTTCGAGTATTCTCAAATGCAGTGGTTGACCTTTCGGCCAAAGTGTGAATACCTCTGTGAATATTGGCATTGTCAGCATCGTAATGGTGCTTTAAGGCATTGATCACGCTTAGCGGCTTTTGGTTGGTAGCCGCATTGTCGAAGTAAACCAATTGCTTTCCATTCACCTTCTGATGAAGGATAGGGAATTCAGCTCTAATGGCTTCTATATCTAGTGTTTTTGATACTGTAGAAGTATCTGACATATTATTTCTCTAATCTGCTGGTAATGATTGCCTCAACATAGGCCTGAATTGGCTCTATTTCGAGGTTTTCGATAACATCGCTGGCAAACGCATGTAAAAGCATGGCCATAGCTCTGTCTTTTCTAATACCTCTGGCCATCAGATAGAAGAGTGCATCTTTATCTAGTTGGCCGGTGGTACATCCGTGAGAACACTTTACATCATCAGCCCAAATTTCAAGCTGAGGTTTTGTGTTCACAGTAGCATCATCTGTTAAGAGTATGTTCTTATTAGACTGGAATGCATTGGTTTTTTGAGCATCCTTTCTAACAAATATTTTTCCGTTAAATACACCTCTGGATTTTTCATCCATTATGCCTTTGTAAAGCTCATTTGAGTAAGCATTAGGCATAGTGTGATCAACAGTAGTGTGATTGTCTACATGGGTTTTTCCATGCAAGAGATACAGTCCATTCATGTACGCCTCGCAACCTTCACCTTCCAGTTTGATGTCCAGGTTATTTCTCACCATGGCACCATCTAAAGCTATGGTATTGCTTGTAAATCTACTGTCTTTGGCCTGTGTAACGTGAATATTCGAAATATGGTAAGAAGTAGGCGTGTCGTTCTCAATTTTGTAGAACTTGGTGTTGGCACCAGCAGCTACTCCTATTTCATTCACTACGTTACTGAAACCAGGTTCAGCTCCTAAAGTATCTACTTTTTCAATAACTGTAACCTGAGCATTTGTACCGATCTCAATCAGGTTCTTGACCTGTACATCGGAAGATCTTGTGTTGATATGCTGAATGAAAATAGGTTTCTCAATAACAGTATTGGCTTTTACTTCAATAACAGCACCCTCGCTGGCTAGCACAGAGTTCATTGCCACAAAAGCATCTTCAGTACTTTTAGAAAGCTTGTCGAAATACTTTGAAGCTAAGGCATTATCTCCTGCAATGGCAGTTGATAGTGGAGTGAATGTAGCTCCTTCTGCTGCTACCTCATCAGAAAAATCAGCCGAGAATTCTCCGTTGATATAGGTGAGGTAGTAGGCATCCAAACCTTTAATTCTAAGCTTTTCAACATCCTCCTTAGAAACTGAAACTGTCTCTGTTTCCAATTCAAAGTTGATGTTCTTCTCCAGTGCTCTGGTAAGGTTGGTGAATTTATATTCCTCAGCTTTTGGATGAGGAAGGCCATTCTCTACCAGATGGTTTAAGGCTTTCTTACGAACTTCCGCAATGGTGGTATTGCTGGTTAGTTGTGGTTTCGAAGCCTCAAATCTCTCAGAGAGTTTATCTATGATTGATTGTCCTGCGAATTTCTTCATATTAAACAGTCGCTTCAGCTTCTTCTTTAATCCAGTCGTATCCTTTTTCTTCCAGCTCCAGCGCTAATTCCTTACCACCCGACTTAACAATTCTTCCTTTGTAAAGTACGTGCACATAGTCAGGAACAATGTAGTCAAGCAATCTTTGGTAGTGAGTTACTACAATGGTGGCATTGTCTTTTGACTTCAATGCATTAACACCATTAGAAACAATTCTTAGTGCGTCAATATCAAGACCTGAATCAGTTTCATCTAGGATGGCCAATTTTGGCTCTAGCATAGCCATTTGGAAGATTTCATTTCTTTTCTTCTCACCACCAGAGAAGCCTTCGTTAAGCGATCTACTTAAAAGAGATTGATCGATTTCTACAAGTTTCATTTTCTCTTTCATCAGCTTAAGGAAAGAAACAGCATCTAGCGGTTTTTCACCTCTATGCTCTCTTACCTGGTTGATGGCAGTTTTCATAAAGTTGGTGGTGCTCACTCCAGGAATTTCTACCGGATACTGAAAAGCCAAGAAAACACCTTCTCTTGCTCTTTCATCAGCTTCCATGTCTAAAAGATCCTTGCCATCGAAGCTTACTTCACCTCCGCTTACTTCGTAATCTTCTCTTCCTGCCAACACAGAAGCTAAAGTACTTTTACCAGAGCCATTTGGACCCATAATGGCATGTACTTCACCCGCCTTCACTTCAAGGTTTATTCCCCTTAAAATTTCCTTATCCTCGATTTTCGCTTGTAAGTTCTTTATGCTTAACATATATAAGTTCTATGTTTTAGGTTTAAAGTTCAAAGTTGTCAACACCGTAAGTTTGGGCTTCCTCTTCAACTTTATACTTTGCTCCAGTTAATTCTGTTTTATTCAAATATTTAATCAAACCGTTGATCATCTTTGAAATGTTTTCAACCCTTTCCAAAAATTGATCAAGCTGTTTCTTAGTTATATACTCTCGATCAAATGACCGATAAAGCTGCGACTTTGTTTCTCCATTTGAGCCATGCGCCACAGTTAGAAACTGCCTAAATTCTTTATTTCCTTTCCTGTCAAAGCCTTCCGCAATGTTATCCATTACTGAGCCTGATGACTTGTTCAATTGATCTTTTAAAGGGTAGTCTCGAATAGTGTTGTTGGAAAGTATTGACTTATAAACCTCTTTGGCCATTGTTCTTGCTTCCTGCCAAACGTTCAAATCTTCAAACCTTTCAACTTTAGCCATTCTCCAACATCAAACTTTAAACATCAAACTTTAAACAAGTTGGGGCTTATCCTACGGACCCCTCTAGAGTTAGTGCTAGAAGTTTCTGAGCTTCTACGGCAAACTCCATTGGTAACTTATTCAACACTTCTTTGGCGTAACCATTTACAATTAATGCCACGGCAGACTCTTCATCTATACCTCTTTGCTGGCAGTAGAAGATTTGATCTTCACCAATCTTGGATGTGGTTGCTTCGTGTTCAACCTGTGCTGAACTGTTCTCAATATCTATGTAAGGGAAGGTGTGAGCTCCACACTTGTCGCCCATCAATAGCGAATCACACTGAGAGAAGTTTCTGGCGTTAGTGGCGCGCTTCATTACCTGAACCTGGCCTCTGTAGCTATTCTGCGAGTAACCGGCAGAAATACCCTTAGATACGATTCTCGACTTGGTGTTTTTGCCAATGTGAATCATTTTGGTTCCAGTATCAGCCTGTTGATAATTATTGGTAACCGCTACTGAATAGAACTCTCCCTGAGAGTTGTCTCCCTTAAGAATACATGAAGGATACTTCCAGGTAACGGCTGAGCCAGTTTCTACCTGAGTCCATGAGATTTTAGAATTATCTCCTTCGCAAATACCTCTTTTGGTTACGAAGTTGTAAATACCTCCTTTACCATTCTTATCACCGGGGTACCAGTTCTGAACAGTTGAATATTTTACTTCAGCATCTTTGGCTGCCTTAATTTCTACCACTGCAGCGTGTAACTGATTTTCATCACGTTGAGGAGCAGTACAACCTTCCAGATAGCTCACATAGGAGCCTTCCTCGGCAACAATTAAAGTTCTTTCAAACTGACCCGTATTGGCTGCATTAATCCTGAAATAAGTAGATAGCTCCATTGGGCATCTAACCCCTTTAGGAATATAGCAGAAAGAGCCGTCAGAAAATACCGCTGAGTTCAATGCCGCAAAGTAGTTGTCTGTCATTGGAACAACCGAACCCAAGTGCTTTTTGATTAGCTCTGGATGTTCCTGTACTGCTTCTGAGAAAGAGCAGAAGATAATACCCAGTTCTGAGAGGGTTTCTTTAAAGGTTGTAGCTACTGATACTGAGTCAATTACAGCATCCACAGCCACACCTGTTAGTCTTTTCTGTTCTGTTAGAGAAATACCCAAGCGCTCGAAAGTGGCCAGCAATTCTGGATCTACTTCCTCTAGCGACTTTGGTTTCTTAGATTTCTTTGGTGCAGAATAGTATTTGATATCCTGGTAATCCACTCGAGGATATTTAACGTTTGCCCAATCTGGCTCCTCCATTTTCTGCCACATTCTAAAGGCTTTGAGCCTCCATGCCAACAACCATTCTGGTTCTTCTTTCTTGGCAGAAATAAAGTGAATAATATCTTCATTCAATCCCTTGGGAGCTTCATCAGCCTCTAAGTCAACGGTCCAACCGAACTCGTATTCTTTGGAGGTGAACTCTTCCAGGATTTGATTATCGTCACTCATACAATCTTATTTAGACTGGTTTTAAATGCAAAGTTACAACCTATTAAGCGAAGTAATGGTTTCAAGTGAGAGAAATTTGGCAATACTTTATTGATGGATTCAATAGAGTATGTCTATTCATCGCTCAGGTCTATACTTCTGCTTAGAGTTTCTTCCAGAATAACAAAGGTCTCAGTTCTTTCAATACCATCTACTTTCTGAATTTTATCATGTAGAATGTCTTTGAGGTGGTCGGTACTCTTGGCGTATATTCTAACGAGCATACTGTAGTTGCCAGTAGTATAGTGTATGGATGTGATTTCCTTAATCTTTTTCAGTTGGCCGGCTACTTTCTCATATAAAGAACTCTTGGCCAAGAATACGCCCAGGAAGCTGCTCACTGTATAGCCTAGCTTGTTTAGGTTTAGGTCTAGCGAAGCACCTTTTACTATTCCCATTTTTTCTAGCTTATTCATTCTAACATGCACGGTTCCACTCGATACATAGGCTAGTTTAGCTATTTCGGTGTAGGGCTTTTTGGCGTTATTCTGAAGAAGAGATAAGATTTTGAGATCTACATTATCGATTTCGTAATTATCAGGCATTATCGAAGCTTTAAATTATTGAATTCGTAAAAATATAGTTTATAATTTAATTAATCTGTAAATATGTGATCGTATTATTGAAAATATTTTAATAAAATGAATGTTTGCTATACATTTGAAACATATTCAAACGGAATAAACAGAAAACGTACTGAATACAAACACTGTAGGGTGACGAAACAGGCAGCCGTGCCCTCCTTTCTCGGGGGTGGAGATTCATAAATAAAGCCATTCGGCCTAATTTCTCCGTGGAGGTTCGAATCCTTCTCCTACAGCATTTTAGACTCTAGATGTCAGGTGATAGACATTAGACATTTAGGGTTGAACAAAATGAGATGCTTGATTGAAGACATGAAGTCTAGAATTTCTGCGCGCAGCAGACAAGCATCTTAACACTATAGGGTGACGAAACAGGCTCCCGATAGCTATCGGGAGTGCCCTCCTTTTTCGGGGGTGGAGATTCATAAATAAAGCCATTCGGCCTAATTTCTCCGTGGAGCCTGCCTGTCGGCAGACAGGGTTCGAAATAGTAGCGTAGCGGAGATTCACGAGGGGAATAGCGCGTGCCCGCGGGTACGAGTAACCTTCTCCTGCAGCATATTTGATTTGAACTACACTAGTGTATTTCTCAGAGTTAGTTTGCTATTTGGTTAGTGATCAGTTATTCAGCCCACCGAAAGGTGGGTTTTTTTATGCCGCTCATTTAAAGTTCCCATACCTCTTTCATGTTTATTGCTAGTTTTGATGAATATGAAACGGTTTCAAATCAAATTTTTAGGAGTATTTGTGCTCACTTTTTTGCTTTTACTTGGATGTTCAACCGAAGAAGAAACATCTAATGTGGTTAGGCTAAGGGGACAATTAGTGAACTGGGGTAATGCTTCTAAAATTCTTAATGCTCAGAATCTTGAAGCTGACTTTGGTCTTGGCGAAGATGTAATCCTTGAAACCTTTGGTGATAATGAATTTGAAGTGAGTTTTGAACTGGAAGAGCCTACCTATTACTCGTTGGGTAGAAATAAGCTTTACCTCAGTCCGGGAGAGGAACTCTATTTAAAAGTAGACTACAAAGACCCTGAAGCGGGAGTATTTGAAGGAGGGTCTGCTTCAATTCAAGCTTATCTCTCCGGAGTACCATTTCCTAAAAGTGGTTCTTATCTGGTTGGAGGTCGTAACCTGAAAAGCGATGACATTTCAGAAACGGTTGAGCTTGCTCAGTCAATTACTGAAGAAAGAAGACAAAAGCTAAATTCATTAAAGGCTTCTACAGAATTTATGGAGCTGGAGGAAATGAGGCTGAAACTAGATCAGCTCAACACCATTCTATCCATGCCGGTTTATGGCTCGTTTAAAGGCTATTGGGATTATACAGAATCAAAGAAAGTAGAGGTGCTTTCTGGAGCTAAAGATGTGCTGAATGAAGTGAGTGCTGGGTTGATGAAAGATGAATATATGAGGCATCCCAATTTTAGAGATATGCTTCATAGCTTAGTGAGTGCTGATCTGAAGTCAGTTGGTATATTCACCGACTTGAAATTTACTCCGTTTATGACGGAGTATGATGAAATGGGGGCATTTGTAACTCAACTTGAACTGAATGGTCTGAGTAATGAAATGCAACAGCAAGCCGATGAGTTTTTGACGGCTAACCATTCTGCCAAATATAAAAGAATGGTTCAGCAAAAACTTGAGGAGTATGCAGCGCTACTGCCTGGAGAACCAGCGTTCGATGTTTTATTCAAAGATGCTTTGGGAGGAGAGAAACCGCTTTCCGAATTTGCAGGTCAGCTTACTTATGTAGACTTATGGGCTACCTGGTGTGGCCCTTGTATTGCTGAGCTTCCGGCCTTTGAGCAATTGAAGGAAGATTATAAAGACAAGCCAATCAATTTTGTTCCCGTTTCTATCGATACCGACTTGGAGGCATGGCAGAAGTATTTGGAAACCCATGACTTGCCAAAGGATCATGAGTACGTAATTAATCGACTCGATTTATCTGACTATAAGGTAATTACCATTCCGAGATACTTGTTGATCGACTCTGAGTTCAAGATTATTTCAGTTTTCGCTCCGGTTCCTTCCGATCCTGAGACTCGCAGGTTACTCGACAAGTATTTAACAGAAACTACCGAATAGACCGATAATTCATGTAAACGGAAAACGTTTGCCACCTCATTTCTTCTATATTTGGACTGAGCCAAATTCTAATTTCAATGAGTGAGCATATTTGGGTGAAAAAGTACCCGAAAGGGATTCCAGCAGAAATTTCTGATGATAGACCAGCCAATTTGGTCAAGCTTTTTGGAGAATCATTCAAAAAGTATGGTAGCAGGGAAGCATTCGAGAATATGGGTAAGGTGATCACCTATCACGATGTTGATAGAATGTCTGACTTCTTTGCTGCTTACCTTCAGAATAAGCTCGGAATGAAGAAAGGAGACAGAATAGCCATTCAAATGCCCAATTGCTTGCAGTACCCGATTGTACTAATGGGAGCCCTTAAGGCAGGCTGCATTGTGGTGAATACCAATCCTCTTTATACCCACAGAGAAATGGAGCATCAATACCATGATGCGGATGTGAAGGCAGTGGTTATAGTAGCCAATTTTGCTCATAGTTTGGAAGAGGCTCTAAGAACTGTAAAAGTTGAGCATGTGATCATTACCGAGCTAGGGGATATGCTCGGTGGCTTCAAAGGAACTTTGGTAAACTTTGTGGTGAAATACATTAAGAAGATGGTTCCTTCTTTCAATATTCCTCAGGCTATCAGCTTCAAGTCAGTAATGAAGGAAGGGGCCAGAATGAAATATACAAAAGTTGATATCGATGGAGAGGATACGGCCTTTTTGCAGTACACTGGTGGAACAACTGGTGTTTCAAAAGGAGCAACCCTCACTCATAATAATGTAGTAGCACACACACTTATTACTAAGGAGTGGTTTAAACCATTGCTTAATGATAAGGAGCCTGATATTATGATTACGGCCATTCCGCTGTATCACATCTTTGCCTTAAATGTAAACGGTTCTTTGATGATGTATACAGGATCTAAGAATGTACTGATCACAAACCCCAGAGATATGCCTGGGTTTATCAAAGAATTGAAAAAGCATCCTTTCACTCTCTTTACCGGGGTAAATACTCTTTTCAACGGCCTTCTGAATCAGCCTAATGTGAAAGAGGTGGACTGGAGCCACCTTAAAGGTGCGATTGGTGGAGGTATGGCTGTTCAGGATTTTGTGGCCAAGAAATGGCAGGAGATAACCAATTCTCCATTAGTAGAAGGTTATGGACTGAGTGAAACCTCTCCGGTGGTAAGTTGTAACCCACTAGACGGAACGCATAAAATGGGAACTATCGGCTTGCCATTGCCGTCAACAGAATTGGCTATTTTCGATGATGATGGTAATCAGTTATCTCAAGGAGAGGTTGGAGAGATTTGTGTCAATGGTCCTCAGGTAATGACCGGCTATTGGAATCAGGATAACTCTGGAGTTTTCTTCCCAGGCAACTGGTTCCGCACGGGTGATATAGGTCTTATGGATGAAGAGGGCTTCTTCAAAATCGTTGATCGTAAGAAAGACATGATCAATGTATCAGGCTTCAATGTCTACCCGAATGAGGTTGAAAACGTAATCGTAGATCATCCAAAAGTACTGGAAGTGGCTGTTATTGGCGTAGCAGATCCTCGCTCAACAGAATGTGTTAAGGCCTTTATTGTAAAGTCAGACCCAAGCCTAACAGAGGAAGAATTAGATAAATTCTGTCACGAAGAATTGACTGGTTACAAGCGACCAAAACATTTTGAGTTTGTAGATGAGCTACCAAAATCAAATGTAGGTAAGATTCTCAGAAGGAAACTCAAAGAGATGGAAGAGGAGAAGGGATAACTATCCCAGCCCCTCCTTGAAAAAGGAGGGGAGTAAATGCATTATTTGATAGAGTTTACTTCATAGAATGAACTCCCATTCTATTTCCCTCCGAATCTAGAAAAAGGGCGAAATATCCATTTTCTTCGTCAATAAGGGTTTTAGGGAGTAGAATTTTGCCACCATTTTTCTCAACCTTGTTCAACACTGTTTGCAAATTATCGCCTCCATTTAAGTGAACAAGTACGCCATCAGTGGCTGGTTTATAACCTTCTCCCTTAGTAATTACAACAGAAGCAGATTGGCCATCACTAGGGAATATACCCATTTCAGTTCCCTGCATATCTATTGTCTGAATTTCGATATCCAATATGGCTTGATAGAAGCTCACAGATCGGGTGATGTCAGTAGCGGGGATTTCAACGATAGATACGAAGTTTTTCATGGCAGAATTGTTTTGTGTGAGAGGTAGACTGTTAGTGTTTGGCACTTTGTCCAAAGGGTAAAGGGCTATACTCCCAATAGCTAGGATAATGACTGATTCAAGAATTCTATTTTTCATTTTGCATGGGTTAAGTGTAGTTGAGTTACGACTGTTTCAGAGTATTGAATTGTAAAAATGCGACAATATTAGTCTTTGGAGTAAAATAGGGAGGAGAGCATCATTTGGTCATGATCCAAATACTCTTTGGGGTTTAGGCCTGTGAACTCTTTAAAATCTTTAATAAAATGAGCTTGATCGTAGTATTCACTTTCATAGGCGATTTCCGTAAGGCTTTCATCTTCTTGATTCAACAGTGATTTAAGTGCGGCTTGCAGTCTGATGATTTTACCCAGTTGTTTCGGACTAATGCCTACTAGCTTTAAGAAGTTACGCTCTAAGTTTCTTCTTTTGTGCAATTCATCTTTCAGAATAGCGTTGATTGCTGCTTTTCCTTTTGTCAGATATAAAGTATCAATTGTTGATTTGACAATCTGATTAATGGTGGCTGGTTCTGCTAGTCTTGACCTGAGAAAACCTTCAACAATCTCAATTCTTTGCTGGGTGTCTGAGGCTTCAATTATAGCAGATTCAAGTGCTTTTGCTTCTGTCTCATTAAAGAGTGAAAAAATGGGAGTGTCTTTGTTGGCTAATTGTTGAATTGGGGTTTGAATAAAGTTTGCAAAACCGTAGGGATAGAACCGGACTGCAAATGAGTTTACATAACCTGTGGGCTGTATATAATATGGCGTAGTGATTTGACCTATTACCATAGATCTAGGCTGAAGAACGTATTCGGTCTCCGAGGTGAATCGCTTGATGTCATTACCAAGGAGGAAACAGAGTTCAACACATCCGTCAGGTACAATTCGTTGTTTCGGTGCATTGGACCCATCAGGTACTTCCAAAGTCCAATAACATTTGACTACCGCCTCTAAATCCTTATGTGGCTTAAAAGTCTGATAGTTCATGACGGGGTATAGTATATTAAATGGACAAGATTTGTAAGGCTATTACCAATGCAAAGATGACAAATTGAGGAATGGTAATTTTAAAAATCTCTTGGTGTAATAAGGCGGCAATCATTAAGCTTGTAATGACGTTGATAATTACTATCCCAATTGGGAAATATGCTGCTATTCCGCTTAACTCTAAGATATGAGCAGAAACTAGAACTTGAACAACACCAACTGCCAATAGTAAAATTCCACCCTGATAAATCATTATCCTCAAGGATCCAATCATAATAGAATCCTCGGTTAATTCTTTGAGTGCTGGAATCTGTTTCTTTTCACCATAGAGGTTGTGTGCGATACCCATTAGAATGATGATAATACCCGCTGTTATTCCCATTGCCTAGTAATTTTCATTTGTTGAAGCCAATTTAACTCTTAATCTTTCTCCAGTCTAGTCTGGAGGTTTTTAGAGAGAATTTCTTTCTTGAGAGAAGGGTTGAATAAGATTGGGATAAATGTTTATGTTCAAGACCATAAGAGATTCTTGAATATTATGATTCATAGTTTCAGCCCAATGCCAAGGAAGGAAAAAAAATAAAAAAAGCAAGCCTGAAAATCAGACTTGCTTAAAAGTGAAAGCTTTTTGACCGGTTGGGCTCAATTATATCTTGAAGGTTATTCTCATTTGAGTTCTAGCTTTAACCACTTCTCCATTGTGCTTTGCAGGAATCCATTCTGAGTTTTTGATTAAACGCACAACTTCTTCATCACAACCTGCGCCAATTCCTCTAATTACTTGAATGTCATTTGGTACGCCCGACTTGTCTACAACAAAAGAGACATATACTGAACCTTCTATACCTTTACTTTTTGCAAGAGTGGGGTAGTTCATATTATTATCTAAATAATTAGCCCAACCAGTTGTTCCTCCTTCGTATTTTGGACTTTCTTCAGGGGTCATATAGACCTCCGGGTCTTGGTTGTTTGGGGTTTCAACAATGAGTGGAGAGGTATCGTGAGTGATTATCTTAGGGCCGGAACTTCCTTCAGAAAGTCTGAAAACTATTCTCATTTGCATTCTTGCATTTACTTCTCTACCTCTTTGTTTACCAGGATTCCATTTTTCTGATTCTAGTAGTACCCTTAATGCTTCTTCATCACATCCAGCTCCTATGCCTCTGATTACCTGCATGTCTCGCAAGCTTCCCGTTTTATCAACTACGAAAGAAACGAACACAGCACCTTCAATACCTTGGAGTTTAGCTTTTTCTGGGTAATTGAGAGTCCTGCTTAAATGCTTTTGCCATGCTTCCATGCCACCAGGATACGTTGGTTGTTCTTGTACTACTGCAAATACTTCGTCAAGACCATCGGCATCGGCTACCTCAATAATGGCTTCTGATATTTCTTCGTCTGGCTCTATAAATAATTCTGATTTGTCGCAGGCCACAATTGCTGAAGCTAGTAACAAGAATGCGTTTAGTTTTTTCATGTGGGGTTGATTTTAACTATTTAATTAATTTCAAAACTAATATATTAGTTTTATTTTGAATAAAAAAGGGAAGTCCTAATACTTCCCATAAAATCAATCACTTAGCTCCATCAATAAACAATTCCATCAGCTCAAATTGTAAGCCTCCATAATTTATCGGATCCATATTGCCGGTGATAGCCAGTACTGTTTCGCTAGGCTTATGGATGAGGAAGTAAGTGATACCACCTACAGAACCACCGCTGTGGCCATAGAAAGTTTTTCCGCTAGGTCTTTCAAACACTCTCCAGCCTATACCATAGCCGGTCTCTTTTCCATCGCTGGTTTTTTGAGAGGTCATCCATTCTTCCAAAGTAGATTCCTTCAGGTAGCCACTTTTCATATGAGCTTGCCCAAATTTGCAGAGGTCTTCTGTGGTTCCGATAAAGCCACCGCCTGCCCATTTGTAGCTGTTATCAACAGATGGTGCGTCAACTACTTTACCATTCTGAAATTGGTAAAAGCTCACCCTTTCGGCAATGTCTTGATTGGCGTAATCTGGTTGAGTGTTATTCATTCCCAATGCTTCAAATACTTCAGATTGCATGTAGGAGAGAAAGTCTGCTT
>JABXIP010000477.1 GCA_013373005.1 Cytophagia bacterium
AAAAACAGAGTTTCTAACAGACTGTGGAGCAAATTGCCCGGTTACAATCACTTCGTCCAGGTCGGTAATGGCTGGTTGAAGTCTATAGGTTTTAGAATTAGCTTGGTATAGGGTATCAACCACAGGTTTGAAGTTGATGTGGGAAGTGGAAATGACTAAAGGGAAGCTGTAGTCGGGGATATTGATTACACCCTCTAAGCTGCTGATATTTCGCCAAACCTTGTTTTCTCCCAATTGCTGAAAGGAAATAGTGAGGTAAGGAATACCTAATCCGTCTTCGTTACTCACAAACTTGAGCTGCTGTGCCTGAAGCGAAGTAGTCAGGAGGGATATATATAAGATAAGGAGATTGGCCTTACGCATATTATTTAGATTCATTCTTAATAAGTGCAAAGGTATATGCGGTAATCCGATCCTGAAATCGCTACTTCTAGTAAAAGGGACTCACTAGTTCTAGTAGGTCAGTGTTCAAGGTTTAATGTTTAATGACCCCTGCCTATTAGCACATTGCTTCTATTGTCTGACGAGGGTTCGGCCTTCTGTCCTCCTTTGGAGGAGGTGCCCGCAGGGCGGAGGAGGATTTAGGCTTGATTACCTCTCCGGCTTTCAGCCACCTCCCCTTCAGGGGAGGACAGAAGGCCGCTACGTGCGATCTGTCTCCACGTCTAACAAATGCCGGTGTACGCTTCGGGCAATAAACTTCGAACTTGAAACATTAAACATCAAACTAAAGACTCACCCACCCCTGCTTCACAGCATAGACAATCAGCTCGGTGGGGGACTTGAGCCCAAGCTTTTTCAGCACATTCTTTCTGTGAGAGTTGACGGTGTGAATGCTGACGTTCAACTCATCGGCAATTTTATCTGATGAATAGCCCTTGCCTACATAACGGATCACTTGCATCTCACGATCGGAGAGCTCCATGGGGTTGGGAAGATCCTTGTGGGTAATGATGTCCAGTACTCTCTCGCAGTAGAATTTCCCACCTTCTGTTATGGCAGCGACTGCGGTCTTAATCTCATTATTAGAACATTGCTTTGTGAGAAAGCCTTCAACTCCTGAATTAATAAACTGTCTGATGATCAGAGGATCGTCATCTTCAGAAATTATCAGTGTCTTGAGTTTGGGGAGTTTGCTTTTAATTCGCTCAAGCGTATCGGGCTGAATGTTTTGCTGGCCCTTGTATTCCATTACCAGAAGGTCGGGGCTAAGCTTATAAACTTGTTCCTCCAGATTCTGCTCAGTGTTGAGCATATCAGCGCCATCCACCTTTTGGTGAAGCTCTAATAGCTTTTTTACACCCTCTCGGGTTAAGAATTGTGGATCGTAGATGGCGGCTGTCAACTCAGTTCTTATTTAGACTGATTAAAAACAGTGCAAAAGTAATTGATAAAATGGAAGCTGAGGAGCTTTTCTAGAATTTGTTTGAAGAGTTTTGAATGATTAGGTGGATCGCGTAGAGAGATGTCGCTTCTACGAAGCTTGGTTTGTTTGTGTCTGTGAGGCTATGACATTTCGCCCTTATAGGGCTGTGCTTGCGTAAAACCTCATTAGCTTTGGTCATTTGTTACAGAACCTGATTTCTATCCTGATTTGGAGCACGATTGCAGGCTCCAGAGGAGCCAAATGCTATAATAGTTGGCTGTCTCTTTTTCCTGAGCTCCTTAGGAGCGACATGACAGAGCAAGCCTATCGATGAATAATAATCTCCTGAACATCTGATGAAACGGGGATGGCTTTTACAGCCAAATCATCGGTTTGCATAAGAATGTAATCTGCGTTTTTGCCAATTAGTTTTCCTTTAAGAACTCTTTGGTCCGACTCAAAAACAACTTCAATTTCTTTCGGAGATTTCTGAAAGCGCCTGAACATTTTATCTCCATAGAGATCTGAGGCGACACCTAGATAGGCTAGAAGAGCAAAAGTGAAAATGACAGGTCTGTATTTGTTGAGAGTCTTATCAGACATTCCCAGGTTGAACCAATGGTAAAATTTGGGCCATCTTTTTTTCATAGCCTTGTCCACCCTGAATAGCAGAAGAACAAAGATAAAACTAGCTACAGCAAATAGAATCAACTCCAGATTTTTGACGGGTGCCAATAGAAAGTCGAGAATATCGGCATACTCGAAAATATTGATAGCGAAGTGGCTGTAATACTTATAGTCGAACATCATACCGATTACCACAATGGTGAGGTAACCGAGGGTGATATAGGCCTGGCTATCAAGAAATGGTTTTTTGTCGCTCATGCAGGTTCGAAGATAAGGAAAGTGGTTTTAACAAGTCTAATTTAGAACGTCATTCTGAGCGCAGCGAAGAATCTTAGCCACTGTTGTGATGCACTACTTACGCTGTTTTATAAGATGCTTCGTTCCTCAGCATGACGGTGACCGAGGTTGCTCTGGTGCGTGTCATCAGATGGATATTCTGGATGAGGACTTTCTGTGATTAACTAATTGATATTAGAACGTCATTCCGGAAAATCTTTTGGCAACTTAACTAAGCCAAAAGATTTGTCCGGAATCTCACTAACTCAAACCCTGAGATTCCGGATGTTTTTCTTTGCTCCAAAATGTGCAAAGAAAAATTCCGGAATGACGAACCATCTTCCCTCACATTTCATTTACTACACATGGAATTGAATGGAAAACTCGCAATAGTAACCGGAGTCAGCAAAGGCATCGGTTTAGAAACAGTAAAAGTATTATTAGACGCAGGCATGGTAGTAGCCGGTTGGGGTCGTACCGATAACAGCATCGACCACGAAAACTATCACTTCTTCAAAACGGATGTGGCTGACTGGGACAATGTGCAGGCTTCGTTCAAAGCCACCAAAGATAAACTTGGTAAAGCCTCTGTATTGATCAATAATGCTGGTTTTGGTGTTCAGGGACTCATCCATGAAATGGATGTGGAGGATTGGAAATCCATGTTCGATGTGAATGTGCACGGACTCTTCTACTGCATTAAAGTAGCGGCTCCTGATATGATTGATATGGAAGAAGGTCATATCGTTAACATCTCATCCATTGCCGGAACTAATGGCGTGAAAACTATGAGTGGCTATGTGGGTACTAAGCATGCGGTTACGGGTATCGGTCATTCTATCTTTTTAGAGCTAAGAGACCATGGTATTAAGGTGACCACCATCTATCCGGGAAGCACCAACACCAACTTCTTCGATGATATGGAATTTGCCACTGCCAATCCGAATATGATGCGTCCGCAAGACATTGCCCAGACTATTCTAGGTTCGTTGCAAACCCATCCGAACTACCATGTGGTAGATGTGGAGGTAAGGCCGTTGAAGCCGAAGGGGTAGATAAGCTTGAAGCGAGAAGCAGGAGGCTGGAAGCCAAATTTCAGATTTCAGACGTCAGATTTTAGACTCTGATCTCAATTGGGTTAGCACCCCTTTAGTGGCTGGGGGTGTTTGAGTTGGGAGTAAGAAATGCCCATCTTTCTGTCTGACCTTCAGTGCTGACGGAAAGTCCCATCAGTACCGCAGGTCAGATGGGTACTTCAAGACTAAGTTGCAGATGTAAACTGGAAAGTCCCTCTAATTATTAGGAAATTCTTCGCTCCACTGTGTTTCGCTCTAGATGACGAAACGTTGATTTTAGTGTCTCGCTAAGTTCAGAGTAACTGTAGCAATGTTGAATCTGGCAGAAACATTCCCCCTTTTTCGAAAAGGGGGCAGGGGGATTAGAGTTTGATGTCCAAGCTACTTTTAGCGTCTCACTAAGACCATGACAAAGGAGATTCTTCGCTTCTCTTCGTTTCGCTCTGAATGACGGAACGCTAAACGAGAACAGAAGCTTATTCCCACTGTCCAGCACAGATCGGGATTGAGTTTTTTCTAACTTTCCTGAATGAAGAATTCTTTCCTCTTACTTGCTTTGTTCTTATGCATGGGCTGTTCAAGCCAGAATCTCGATACCATCAAAGTTACAGGTGGGGAGATTTCTGGCAGACAAACCGCTGATGGCGCTGTCCATATTTACCAGGGAATCCCATTTGCTGCCCCTCCGGTGGGTGATTTGCGTTGGAAGTCTCCGCAGCCTGTCATGCCTTGGGAGGGTGTTATGGAATGCACGGATTTCGGGCCGAGCCCAATGCAGGGAGAGCCGCTACCCTTCAGCATGTGGAGCAAGGAATACCTGATCAGAGATGAACCGATTTCAGAAGATTGTCTGTACCTCAATGTCTGGACTGGTGCCCAATCTCCTTCCGAAAAGCGACCAGTTGTGGTATGGATTTACGGTGGAGGCTTTAACAGTGGTGGTTCTAATGTGCCTATTTATGATGGTGAAGCCTTTGCTCGCAAGGGAGTGGTGTTTGTCAGCATCAATTATAGAGTGAACATTTTTGGCTTTCTGGCGCATCCAGAGCTGACGGCAGAATCGGAGCACAATGCTTCAGGTAATTATGGTATTCAGGATCAGATTGCCGGACTTCAATGGGTGAAGGAAAATATTGCCGCCTTTGGTGGCGACCCGGCCAATGTCACCATCGCGGGTCAGTCGGCTGGATCTATGAGCGTGAACACTTTGGTGGCCTCTCCTTTGGCGGAAGGCTTGTTTAACAAAGCCATTGCAGAAAGTGGAGCACTTTTCACTGGTGGTTCACAAACTTTAGCCCAAGCTGAGCAAAATGGAGTGCAAGCGGTGAGCCAGTTCAATGCGGCCTCTATTGCTGAGCTCAGGGCATTGAGCACCGAAGAGATTTTTAAAGCCAGGGTGAATGCGCGCCCTATAGTGGATGGCTACGTGTTGCCCAAGGACATCAAAGACATCTTTGCTGCAAATGAGCAAAACCGGGTCGATCTACTCACCGGATGGAATGAAGATGAAGGTTTTACCCTCGGTGGCATTCAAAAGGCGGAAGCTTATCAACAGCAGGTGAGGAACCAGTATGGAGACCGGTCCGATGAGTACCTGAAATACTATCCCGGTAGCACTGATGAGGAGGCTGAAAAATCTCAGTATGATTTGGGGCGCGATCAAATTTTCGGAGTGCAGAATTACACCTGGGCGAAGATTCAGGCGCAAGCCGGAACTCAGGTCTATGTATACAACTTTACCCGTGATGTGCCGGGCGAAGGAGAATATGCCAATTACGGAGCCTTCCATACCGGTGAAGTGCCTTATGCCTATGGCAATCTCAAGTTTGTAAACCGACCTTGGGAGCCAACCGACCATGATTTATCAGATGCCATGGCAGACTACTGGACCAACTTTATCAAAACCGGCAACCCCAATGGCTCAGGCTTACCGCAATGGCCGAAATTCAGCTCCAATCAGAAACAAATCATCTTCCTGGGTAAGCAAATTACCTCCGGCCCAACGCCTGATGCGGATAGGTTAGAGTTTTTGTATGGGGTGTTGACCAAGTAATTTAACGTGAGTAGTTCGATGTAAGAAAAGAACATCATGCCGGAAAAATAGGCCTAATTTGATCTTTTGCCACTTCCTTACTTCAAACTCAGGTTAATTTGAGTAACTCAGGGCTAGTCTAATGTCTCTCTAAGACCCGGGTGGGTTTAATAGGGATGCAAACTTTGGTAACAAACACATTGCCTACCATTACTGAAGTAAAATGCTTCAGATGCATTTACTTATTCCGGTGCATTTTGCCATTTATTCCATACTGAACTTAAATCTACACCAGTTGCCTCAGACATGATCGGTTCAATCTCATTGTATTTAAATGCCCTTTGATTTTCTTTTGACCAATTAAGCAACCCAAGAATGGCTTCCTTAAAGGACTTTTTTCCATTGGTTTGTTTTTGAATATAGCCGTCTAAATCATAAGCCATTAAGGCTCCTCTGGAGAAAAGGTTTTTCCCTATTCTAAAATCAGAGGCATATTGGGTTGAACCCAAAAGAGATAATTCCTTTAAGGTTTTGGTTTTAATAAAATCCGGAGCATTGTCCATGTTGGACTTCCACCAGTTCAATCTTGTCTCGTCATGAAGAATACTTTGGAAAGTGACATACCATATAAATCCTTCATTTAGCCAGATGGTCTCTATAAGTGGCGCCACTTGCCATGCAAATGGACGGTATCCTTCTCCCCACGATCTTAACGGAACCCATGAGTGCCCCATATGATGTATGATACTACCTAAATCTCTATTGGGAGTGTATTCCTGCGTTATATCCCGGTGCGCTGTCATACTATTGAGATGTTCCATATTAAAACCATAGTCATGTCGAGCAGATATAGGTTTCAGAAACTCATAAACTAAGGTGTAATGAGGCATGGGAACGTATCCAAAATAATCAGCAAGTTTCTGCAGTGATGATAAGCCTGTATTCCCGATACCTTCCAAATTATCGGTTGTCGCGGCATAGGCTGCTACATATAAAGGGGTTTGGGCTTCTTCAACACGAATCACCTGAACGCCCTTACCTAAGAGGTACTGAGCATCAACCAGCTCGGCATAGTTTTTAGCCTCGTAACTATCCGTTCCGAATTTTCGATTGGTATCAGGTCTTAAGGTGCTGAAGACAGGCCATGAAGGGTCGGTGTTGATTGTTATGTCGATTGGCTCTGTTTCCAGTCCTTCAATAAATCCAAATACTGAATAGCCAAGCAGCCCCAGATAGTCTTCTCTGGCTTTAGAGCTGGTGGAGGCATCCAATAAATCCATTTCCATTTTTTGTATGTCGACCGTATAACTCACCTTGTTCAGAAGATCATTACTTTCACCAAACGTAAAGAAGCTTCCGTCTCCTATCATTCCTTGTAACTGCTTCCCTGTAGTGGTATAACCTACAACATCATCGACAAAGGCTATGTAGTTGGTCAGAATATAGGTTCCCGGGGCACTTCTTGGGATCACCAAATTGGCATCGCTGGCCGATAGCGCATCGAATGTGATTTGAATAGTTACCTTATCTAAATCTGTTTGCTGGTTAAGCAAGTAGCCAATCTTTTGCTGTGCGTTTAGGTTGGTGACGGAAATGATAAACGAAAACAGAACGATAATTCTACTCATGTTGATGATGTTAAGTAATGGTTTGGCTAATGTGCAGTGGCCCGAGGAGCATTTCGTATAGGTGTTGTGGCTAGTTTTTATTCTTCTAAATTTCCGTCAAAGTCAAACTTGTAGGTGCGATTTTCCCAATCAGTTGCTCTGATATATTGTTCAGTTATTTCAAAATCATTTGTTCCATCTATAGTAGTGAAAATATCTGCTCCAATTTTCTGCCACATTAACTGTCCATTAAAATCTAGTCTTGATATTTCTAATTCGCCATGCACTATATATGAGTCTTTGTATTTAAATATCTCGAAGCAGGCAGCCTGATCAGCCTGAGTTTTCCAAACTAGGTCTAATTCAGGTACGCTTAAGCAGAATATGGAGTCTGAACAGCATACCAGAATCCTACTCTCTTCTATTATTTGAGAATTTTCATGGATTCCAGTTCCGCCTCCAATTGAACCAATAATTGCAGAATTTGATAAATCGCCATTTTCAAATAACTTCAATCCTATCTTGGTCGGGAATTCAAATTCAGACTCATCAAAGTAAACTTTTCTGTACTCGAGTGCATTGTCGGCAGGATCCGCCCCGTCCACCTTTAATTCAACTTTATATTTTCCTAGTTCGAAAATCATTCCTTTATTTGGCTACAACGTTAGCTACGCGCCACTGTGGTGGCTGTTATATTTGATATAGGTTGTGATTCATTCCCGACAGCATACCAAATAGAGGTGCTAACCGGAATAAAAACAAAAGTCAGTCTTTTCATTGTGTGTCAGTGAAGTGCCAATGAATATAGGGAAAAAGGTTAAAAGTTGGTTTAGTTCTTAGCTTTCAGGAACAGAGCGACAACTTTCTTCCTCCTCCGCCCTTCGGGCACCTCCTCCAGAGGAGGACATAAGGCCGGGACAGTTACTTATTCAACTATGTTTACCTAAGTCCGAAGCAACGGGCCCTTCACTTTAAACATAGAACCTTAAACTTTAAACCTCTCTGAAATTTACCCCTGACCCCTAAAGTGGTAGCACGGCATCTGATCCTTAACTGATTTCTGATTTCCGTTTTCTGACAACTGACCTCTAGCTTCAAGCTACCCGCTTCCAGCTTCCCGCAAAAACTTCCGTCTTCCGTCTTCCGACTTCCGTCTTCTCCACTATCTTTGACAATTCCTAAAACGAAAAGACGTTCATTCATCAATGTCAGTAAAGGTAGCCGGGCTTACTAAGATTTATGGTCAACAAAGGGCGGTCGATGCGATCTCCTTTTCCGCCCAACCGGGAGAGATTTTGGGCTTTTTGGGTCCCAATGGAGCCGGCAAGTCTACCACCATGAAAGTAGCCACCGGATTTATTCCTCCCTCTGAGGGCTCGGTAGAAGTTTGTGGTATCGATGTGATGAATCAACCCGTGGAAGCCAGAAGGAAGATTGGCTACCTGCCCGAGAACAATCCCTTGTATTTGGATATGTATGTGCATGAGTATTTGCTTTTTATGGCATCGGCTCATGGGCTAAAAGGGGCAAAGGCTAAGGCTCGGGTAACAGAAATGGTGGTGCTCTGCGGACTCACCAAAGAGCAGAACAAGAAAATTGGCATGCTCTCCAAGGGTTACAGACAAAGGGTGGGGCTGGCACAGGCACTGCTTCACGATCCGGAAGTACTGATTTTGGATGAACCTACCACAGGGCTTGACCCCAATCAGCTGGTGGAAATCAGAAAGCTGATCAAGGAAATTAGTAAGAA
>JABXIP010000278.1 GCA_013373005.1 Cytophagia bacterium
AGAGTCATGCCTTTCGACTCGATTGCAGAGACCTCAGCTACCAAACCTACGAAATTCAGTTTGGAGATTACGGACTACTTCTTATCGATTCAATGGTGAAGCATAGCCTGGCCTCTTCTGAGTACAACCTGAGAAGAGCAGAATGCGAAACTGCAGTAGAAACTCTCAGCCTCAAATTTCAAGGAATAGCTTCGCTTCGTGACGCCAACCTGGAACAACTTGAAAGCATAAAGGATCACCTGACTTTAAAGGTTTACAATCGAGCCAAGTATGTCATTGAGGAGATTGAGAGAGTTTCACTGGCATGTGAGGCTATTGGTAGGAATGACCTACCGGAGTTAGGCAAACTTATCTATGCCAGCCACAACGGGCTTCAGCACCTCTACGAAGTAAGCTGCCAAGAGCTTGATTTTCTGGTTGATTTTACCCGAAATGATGAAGCGGTTTTAGGAGCTAGAATGATGGGAGGCGGTTTTGGCGGTTGCACGATCAACCTTGTCAGAAAAGACCAAATCGGTAGGTTGAAGGAAGAGGTAACCCATGCTTATCAGAAACGCTATGGCATAGCACCTAATATCTATGAGGTGCAAACTGCCGATGGTAGTTCAGAAGTTTCCAACTAATCATCCAAAACAAAGCCCTTACCATGTACATTGGTAATCTTGATGTTCTCATCGGCACTCAAATATTTTCTGAGCTTTGAGATGAAGACATCCATGCTTCTGCGGTTGAAGTAATCGCTATGACCCCAGAGATTTCTGAGAGTCTCTTCCCTGTCCATTATTTGCCCTTTGTGAAGGCATAGCTGCCTGAGCACTTCGGCTTCTTTGGTGGTAATGGTTTGCTTTTGGGAACCCAAATAAAGTACCTGATTAGAAAAATCGAATTCGTATCTGCCAATATTAAATCGCTCCGGGTCGGGCTGAATGGCTCCCAGGCTTCTCTTAATGATGGCATTGATTCTGGCAATCAATTCCTCTTCATCCACAGGCTTCACAATGTAATCATCTGCTCCCAGCTTAAACCCTTTCAGCTTGTCTACCTTGAGTGCTTTGGCGGTAAGAAAGATAATTGGAACTGAGGCGTTCATTTTCTTTAGTTTTTCAGCCAGCGTGAATCCATCCATTTTGGGCATCATTATATCCAGAATGCACAGATCGAACTTTTCCTTTTCGAATGCCTCTAATCCCAGCTCTCCGTCCTTTGCCCATGAAACAGCAAAGTCATGCATCGACAGATATTCCTTCAGAATATAGCCCAAACTACTATCGTCTTCAACCAATAGAATATTTGTTGCTTCTTTTAGTTCCATGGTAAATAAATACTGAATTCACTCCCCAAATCTTTCTTACTCACGAGGTTTATCTTGCCCTTATGAGCATCTACCACACTCTTTACATAACTGAGGCCCAAGCCAAAGCCTTTCACATTATGAAGGTTACCTGATTCGGCCCGATAAAATCGGTCAAAAACAAACTTCTGAACCTCTTCACCCATTCCAATGCCATTATCGCGGATAATCAGCTCTATACCATGAGCAGAATCCTTGGTAATGACTGTAATCTCAGGCTCAGCCTCGGTATACTTTACTGCATTGTCTAAAAGGTTATAGACAATATTATTGAGGTGAGTTTCATCAGCTAACAGATAATATTTATGGGCATTCAGCTCCAGGTTCAGCTTTCCATTTCTTTCTGTAATTATCAGCTCGAAAGCTCTCGATACGCGTTCTATAAGCTCATGAAGATTGAGCTCTTTCTTCTCTAACTTAAAATTACCAGAGTCTACCAGTGCCATTTGCAGAATCTTATCCACCTGACTTTTTAGCCTCTTTCCTTCATTGTCAATCAGCTCAGCATATTTACTCAGCCTGTCTGACTTCTTCACTTCATCCGACTTCTTTAGTAAACCGGAGGCCAAGGCAATTGAAAAAATCGGTGTTTTGAACTCGTGAGTTAGGTTATTGATAAAGTCGTTTTTCAACTCAGAAAGCTTCTTCTGACGGTTAATAGTGATGACTGTGTAAGAGAATGCTGCTATCAGTATGAGCAACAGCAGCACAGTAACCCTTAGCATTTCAGCGTTTTTAGCAATAAAATTGGGGTAGCTAAAACTGATATCGAAGGCTGTATATTCACCAGCTCCATGATTTCCGTGCGACTCACCAACATCTGGTCCACAAAGGCAGAGAAAGTTATTGGCATTTTCTTCATTCACCACCTTCTCAATATTCGGATTAGCCTCTCTCCTTGCCTGATCGGCATAAAAAAAACACTGGGTGTCAGCAGAAATAAGACCATTTACTCGATAGGCAATGTTCATGTTATTTCTGGCGAACACGCTATCTATCTTCATCTTAAGCACTTTAAGAATGAGATTATCCGGTGCCTTCTCAAATGATTCAAGGGTGAAGAATTCTCTCCCTTTAAAGTTATTGACCATATCTACCCAGCCTCTGTCATTCCTCATTTCTTCATAGACACTGCCCAGATACTCAGGAACGGTGAGGTTAAATTTCTCTTCATAGACTGCTACATCTTCCCTGAAAATTTGAAGTTGCACATAGACTAAGCCTACCACTGAAACCGCAACAGCGAGGATAACAACATATATGGTGACCTTAGAAAACTTCATGAGTAAGACTCGAAATTAAAGATTCTACGGCTACAGAAATAGCCTTTAACCTTTCATTAACACTTTTAACTACCTGTTAGCCAAGCTTAACCTTGCATTCACCCCATCCCATTCCTTGCACAGGTACATTTGAAAAAACTCAAACAACAATGAATACGAAAGTCCAAAGTGTCAAAAACCTATTACTCCTACTGGGTATGCTTCTGGCAACCTTCATTATGTTTTCTCAAGATGTACTGGCTCAGGAAGAGTATAAATGCACTCCTTGCGGTTGCTCCGAAGATAATACCATTGTTCATGCACCCGGAAACTGCAGGAATTGCGGTATGAAACTCATTAATATCAACAATCCGAGTGAGGGCCTCAATTACACCAACCTATTCAACAATCGGGCATGTAAACTGATAAGAGAGACCGAGAACCTAATTATTCTGGACGTTCGGTCTGAAGGGGAATTCGCCCAGCGAACCAGCCAGATTGGTCGACTTAAAAAGGCTATTAACATCCCTATTACAGATATTGAGGAAAGACTGTCAGAAATAGATACTCATAAATCTAAACCTATCCTTGTCTATTGTTCTGTGAGTGCCAGAAGCCCTAGAGTTAGCCAACTATTAGCCGACAGTGGCTTCACCAAAATCTATAACCTCATGGGAGGACTGAATGCATGGAATGCCGCATCAGCTGAAAATTTACCCTGCAAAACAGATTATCTCGAAACCAAATAAGCCATGCTGAAGTACTTAAATCCCAAACTGCTATTTGAAAGAACTTCAAATGGCCATGTCCCATCATATTCCCATTTTATTGAGCAACACCCCGAATACCTAAAAACAAAAAAGTTAGATAAACTAAGAGCCACCGACTTTGCAAGATTAGATGACCAAAACCACACTTATCTGGATGTTACCGGGGGCCAACTCTATGGCGCAAGCTTGATTGAAAAACATCAGACATTTTTAAGTAATAATATTTTGGGCAATCCTCACAGCATTAACCCAAGTTCGGCATTGGCAGAAAAGCATATTTCAGAAACCAGACAGAGGGTACTACAATACTTCAATGCCGGTGAAGACTATGTTTGCATTTTCACGGCTAATGCCTCAGCTGCCATAAAAATTGTAGCCGAGTGTTATCCATTCAACAATGACGGACATCTGCTGCTCACTTCCGATAACCACAATTCAGTAAACGGAATAAGAGAATATGCACGAAAAAAGGACTGCCCTTTTACTTATTCATCTCTTGATAATGACTTACAATTCAATGCCCAAGAATTAGAATCCAACCTTTCGGAACTCAAGGGAAATGATAAGCTATTTGCCTTTCCGGCACAGTCTAATGTATCGGGGATAAAACATGACATGGGCTGGATTGGCAAAGCACAAGCCCAAGGCTGGGACGTCTTGCTCGATGCAGCTGCTTTTGTGCCTTCCGACATGCTGGACTTGTCTGTGCATAAGCCAGAGTTTGTTGCTATCTCTTTTTATAAAATATTCGGTTATCCAACTGGTTTAGGAGCGCTCTTGATCAAGAAATCTGCCTACGAAAAACTTCACAAGCAGTCATTTACAGGCGGAACCATTACTATTGTAAGCGTTCAGGGTGATGGTTATTTTCTGGAGAAAGAAGCTGCAAGATTTGAAGACGGCACGGTTAGCTACTTACAGATACCGGCCATTACCACAGGGCTTGACTATATAGAAGAAATCGGAATTGATCTGATCAAGCAACGTGTAAAAATCCTCACCTCTTTTCTCTTCCAAGAATTGCAAAAACTAATGCATGAAAATGGTAAGCCATTGATTAAAGTCTATGGCCCTGAGTCGATGAAAAGCCGTGGAGGAACTTTGGTAATGAACTTTCACGACATCAATGGTAATCTTTATGACTTTCAGCAAATTGAGTCGGACGCGTTTCAAAAGAACATATCCATTAGGACCGGCTGTTTCTGTAATCCGGGAATTGACGAAACCAACCATCAGCTGGATAAAGCCAGGCTTCAACAATATTTCAAATTGGAAGGTGAAAAAAACTACTTCGACCTCATCAAATTTCTTGGTCAAAAGCGTGGAGCAGTAAGGGTATCCATAGGGTTTATTAATAATCACTCTGACATCATGAAGTTCATTGAATTTTGCCGCACTTATCTCGGTAAAAAAGTCGCTCACAATTGAGCGACTTTTAATAGACATTATCTAGCACTAAAATTTCTTCTGAATCCCAAAACAATGAGAAAAGCCACGGTGGTCAATGCGGTGAGAAAAGTAAAACCATGGCTCAAGCCCCAATGCTCAGCCACAAAGCCTATCAAAACCGGACCAATCAGTAAGCCCAAATAGCCAGATGAAGCCACAGAAGCAATACCTACTGAAGACTG
>JABXIP010000262.1 GCA_013373005.1 Cytophagia bacterium
ACAAAAAATGAATCGGAAGGAAATGCATTAACCCTTACCGCTTCATCGGCACCAATGGCCAAGGCTTTGCGAATGGTTGGGTCAGACTCAGCCTCTCCTACATTAATTACAGTAATTTTTCCTCCGTTCTGCTCCTTCAATTCAACAGCTCTTGCCAACGCATAGTCATCGTATGGTCCAATGATAAATTGGACGCCATTTTTATCGAATTCTGTATTATCGTTGGTAAAAGCAATGCGAGAAGTTGTATCAGGAACATGTGTAATACAAACTAGAATGTTCATGCTTGCTTTATAGTTTAATGATTTATGTATCAACCTCCGGCCCGCCTAAGTGTTCAGAAATTCACTTGTTTGAGACGAGCTAAAGCTTGAGGTATTGCTTAAATTTGCCCGAAGATAGTTAATAATGAAGTAAATAAAAACGAGTGTTAGGCATGAATGAGAGCCGAATTGAACTACTGAAAAAGTATATTGAAGAAGAGCCAAATGAGCCCTTTAATCACTATGCTTTGGCCAATGAATATTTGGCATCTGATACCCAAAAAGCACTGAATCTTTTTTCGGAAGTTCTAGAGAAATTTCCAGACTATCTGCCTACCTATTATCAAACAGCCAAGCTATTGGAAGAATTTGAGCTTGAAGAAAAAGCCCTTAATATCTATACTGCAGGAATAGAACTAGCTAAAATCCAGGGTAATCACAAAACACTCAATGAACTTAATTCAGCATATCAGAATTTACTTTTCGACATGTAAAGATCTATTCAGCATCATTCCATCATCACATAATTTATTTTCATGACCAAAACCCACATCCGTATTGGCGGAGTGCCCGAACATTTCAACCTACCAATTCACCAGATCAAAGAGAATGGCACCTTAGATAAGCATGGTATTTCCATGAAATGGACAGACTTTTACGGTGGTACCGGTCAAATGACTCAAGCTTTGAGAAATGATGAGGTTGATATATGCATTCTTCTAACCGAAGGAATCATTAAAGACATTATCAAGGGCAGCCCAAGCAAAATCATTAGTGAGTATGTAATAACTCCGCTCACCTGGGGGATTCATACAGGACTTGAAAACACGTTACAGAAGAAGGACTTTATTTTCGATAAAAAACATGCCATTAGTCGTTTTGGATCAGGCTCTCATTTGATTTCCATCGTTAATGCCAATAGTAAAAATCAACAAATAGCAGAGGATCAGTTCACCGTCATCAACGACATCAATGGAGCCATAAAGTCCTTGAATTCGCTTGAAACAGATGTTTTTTACTGGGAAAAGTACACTACTAAGCCTTATGTTGACGCTGGCATTATCCGCAGAATTGACGAATATCTAACCCCATGGCCTTGTTTTGTTATTGCCGCTACAGATAGAATTCTTGAGCGACATCCTGAGCAAATAGACCTACTGCTTGATTTGATTCAGGAGAGCTCTCAGACGTTTATGAAGAATGATTCTGTAATCCCCATTGTCTCTAAGCGCTATGACCAGCAATTACAAGATGTAGAGCGATGGTATCATAGCACCGAATGGGCTACCAATAGCTGGGTAAGTGATAAAATGCTCAAAAGCGTAATCTACCATTTGAAATCGGCAAATATCATTGATCAGGAAGAACACATTCCTGAATTGATCTGGAAGAAATAAAATCCGAAGCCCACAGATACTTCGTTAGTGTTCAAGCCAAGTAGGTTTTTAAATAGTCTGATATGTAAAGACTAGCCAGCTCTTAACATTCAGGAAACACCTAAAATAAACTGATAGAGTATCTTGCCAGCATATGCTTAAGAAAGCACTCACTTTACTATTGTTCATTTCCTCATTTTCGGCTTTAGCCCAGAAACAAAGTGCTCTTCCCTATACTCAGAGAGGAATGTTCTATTTCTATTGGGGTTGGAACTGGTCTTCTTATACCAAGTCAGACATCCACTTTACCGGCAATGACCACGACTTTACCCTCTTCGATGTAGTGGGAACTGACAGGCCTAGCAGATTTACCTTTGACAATTACTTTAGTCCCTTTGGGATGACTACTCCCCAGTTCAATGCCCGATTCGCTTATTTCTTTAAGGATAATTGGGAATTATCATTCGGAACTGATCACATGAAATATGTAGCCAAGAAGCTTCAGACAGTCAAAATCACAGGTGAATTCGAAAAGAATGGTTCTATGGAAAGCTACACCAATGAAGACATCCGGCTAACCTATGACTTTTTGCAATATGAGCATACTGACGGGCTTAACTATGTAAACTTTGGCTTAAGGCGAGTTTTCAATCTTATCGATGGTAAAAGCATAGACCTCAATATTATTCCAGGATTTGAAGCGGCATTGATTCTCCCGAGGTCTGACGTAACATTGTTGGGCAAAGAAAGGTCTGACAGGTACCATCTTTCAGGCTATGGAATGAATTTAACAGGAGCTTTGAACATCACCTTTTTCGATAAATACTTTATCCAATCTGAGCTAAAAGGTGGTTATGTAAACTTACCAAAAGTACTCACCTCTTTTGAGGGAGATACCGCCAGCCAGGATTTCTTCTTTAGCCAAATCAATATTGTGCTTGGTGCCTATTTTCACATGTTTAGAAGGAACAGAAATAAAAAACCGACCTCAAATTAAGTCGGTTCTTCATCCTAACTAAATCTAATCTATTTCTTGATCAGTAGTCGTTTGGCAACAGTACCTCTATCTGTTTGAACTAGAATCAGGTAAGCACCATCGGCATAAGAGCTGATGTCTACTGATACATTGGACTCCTTCACCTCTTTCTTATTCCACATATCTACTCCATTAATTGATTTGATGGAAAGGTCTGCCGGAATACCATTCAGATCTGTAAGATCTATCTCTACAAACTGCGATGCGGGATTCGGATAAAGCTTCACTTGGCTCGGCAGAATAATTGGGTCTTCAATACCAGCGACTACTTCGGCTTCTCCTGTAATGCTCACTGTATTTATACCAGCATTGGAAGAGATAGTAATATCTCC
>JABXIP010000252.1 GCA_013373005.1 Cytophagia bacterium
AGCCTTGGGTCAGAAACTATTAGAGGACTACTCGATAATGGCCTGATCGAAGATTATGCCGGCTTGTATAAGCTGAGCTATGAAGACCTCAATGGACTGGAATTCAAAACATTCTCTGAGAAAAAAGGTGATTACAGTGTAAGAAGCCTCAGGGAAAAGTCTGCCAGCAACATTATTGAGGCAATAGAAGCTTCTAAGAAGACTCCATTTGAGAGAGTTCTTTTCGCTCTAGGTATTCGTTATGTGGGGCAAACAGTTGCAGAAAAGCTAGCGCAGCATTTCAAGTCGATCGATAATCTGATGCAAGCATCCTTGGAAGAGCTTGTTGCCGTCCCTGAAATTGGGGACAGAATTGCAGAAAGTGTGGTTGATTTCTTTAGTCAGGAGAATAGTCAACATCTAATCGCAGACCTTAAAGCAGCCGGACTTCAATTCGAAATTGAAGAAATAGAAATTCAGCATGAAGGAAATAACCTGGCAGAGAAGAGTTTTGTCATTAGTGGCGTTTTTAGTCAATTCTCCAGAGATGAACTCAAAGAAAAAATCAAACTTAATGGTGGCAAAGTAGTCTCCTCTATCAGTGCTAAACTCGACTATCTGGTTGCCGGAGAAAACATGGGACCAGCCAAATTAGAGAAAGCCACTAAGCTTGGTATTACCATTATTTCAGAAGAGGAATTCATAAACATGATCAACAGCTAATGTCATTAATTGGGAAAAAGCTTCTTAGCCTGACGAATAAAAGTGGGAAAAGGCAGAAGAATTTGGCAATGCCCTCATACGAAAGGTCACAGAACATTGGCATTCTCTACACCTTTGATGAGAAGAAACAAGAATCCGCAGATGCCATAATTAAGCTGATTGACGATTCTAATAAAAAAATAGATGTACTCTGTTTTATCGATAGAAAGGAAGTAGAATCTAGTAAGCATCCATTCTTCAAAATTGAGCAGCTCAACAATTGGGGCAAAATTAAATCTGAAGAAGTAGATCAATTCATCAACACCTCATTCGACTTTCTCATCCACCTCGATTTCGAGATGAACGAAATCATGAAAAACATGTTGATCCATACCAAAGCTAAATGCAGGGTTGGTTTTCATGCTGAGAACTCTTCAGACTATTATGAATTGATGATTGGTATGAATAAAAGTGCAGGTAGTTCTAACTTTGCAGAACAAACTATTAAATACATTAAGGCAATCAGATAATGGAGAAATTATTTGGAACGGGAGTAGCCCTTGTAACACCATTTACAGAGGAAGGGCTGATTGATTATGATGGCCTAAAAAGAGTGTTAGACTTTACAGCACTCGGTGTAGACTATTATGTAGTCTTAGGCACAACAGGAGAAGTGGCCACTACCACAAAAGACGAAAAGAAGGCCATTCTTTCATTTGTTAAAGCTAACAATAGCAAGGCATTGCCAATAGTCTATGGCATAGGAGGAAACAACACGGCAGCGGTTGTTGAAGAAATTAAGAACACTGAATTTGAAGGTGTTGATGCCCTTCTATCGGTTAGTCCATATTATAATAAACCTAGCCAAAGAGGTATTATCGCTCACTTCAAGATGATTGCAGATGCTTGTCCAGTGCCGGTTATTTTATACAATGTACCGGGTAGAACCATGTCTAACATGACTGCCGAGACAACATTAGAACTGTCTAAGCACCCCAATATTATTGGAATCAAAGAAGCCTCGGGAAATTTGGAACAATGCAAAACCATAGCAGACAATACTTCGGAAGATTTCATGCTTCTATCTGGTGATGATCTCCTCACTACTGAGATTATGAAGTTAGGCGGACAAGGTGTTATCTCCGTTCTGGCCAACGGTTTCCCTGAGGAATTCTCTCAGATTGCGAGGCTTGCTCTTGAAGGAAACTTTGAGGGTGCAAAGAAAATTTCAGACTCATTTGAGGCCATAAATCCTCTGATGTATGCAGAGAGCAACCCTGTAGGTGTTAAAGAGGTTTTGAGGCTGAAGGAAGTGTGTGGTAATCAGGTAAGGCTGCCTTTGGTTTCTGCATCTGAAGAACTTAAAGAGCAGATTCACAAGCTTTTATAAAGTATGGATCAATAAAAAAGCCAATCAAATGATTGGCTTCTCTATATAATACGATTCTTGAATTATTAGCTATTCTTGATGTTTTGAACATCAATTCTGATTTCTTGAGCCAAGTTTTTAAGATCTTGCATTCCTTTTCTTACTCTTGTTCCAGCAGCTTGGTTTCCTTTGTCATAGAACTTTGCGAAATCGTCTTCTAGTGAATCTACTAATTCTTTTACTTTGCTAAATTGACTCATATTTATCGTGTTTTAAGGTTGTTGATAATATTGTTTAATTCAGAGCAATATAAATCAAAAAACTCTATTCGCAACAACTGAGGGCACTTTTTTTAACTTTTACTCTCCAAAAGAAAGTGCCAACTCCTCTTTTCTATATTCACCCGTTGAGAGCTTTCCTTTAATTGCCTCGAAAGCTGAAATGGTTTCTGCTACATCTTCCAATGAATGTGCGGCTGTTGGAATCAGTCTCAGGATGATCATACCCTTAGGTACAACAGGGTAAATTACCACCGAACAGAAGATGTTAAAGTTCTCTCTAAGGTCCTTACTTAGTGCAGCAGCTTCTCCTACTGTACCATTCAAAACTACAGGTGTTACACAAGATTCTGTTGTGCCAATGCTAAAGCCTTTTTCTTTCAGACCGCTTTGCAAAGCATTAACAATTGTCCAGAGTTTTTCTTTGTGAGATGGGTCATCTCTCAACATTGAAAGTCTTTTCAGAGCACCTACTACCAATGGCATTGGCAGCGATTTAGCAAAGATTTGAGACCTCATGTTGTATTTCAAGAACTTCACTATCTCCTTATCTCCCGCAACAAAAGCTCCAATAGCAGCCATAGACTTTGCGAAAGTAGAGAAGTAAAGATCAATTTCATGCTGACAGTTTAATTCTTCTCCAGAACCCGCACCAGTTTTACCCATAGTTCCGAAACCATGCGCATCATCTACAAAAAGTCTGAAGTTAAATTTCTCTTTCAGTTTAGCAATCTCGTTGATCTTACCCAGGTTTCCGGTCATTCCGAATACACCTTCAGTAATTACTAGAATTCCACCACCAGTTTCTTTAACAATTCTGGTAGCTCTTTCTAGTTGCTTTTCAAGATTCTGAATATCGTTATGAGGGAAAACGAACCGCTTACCCATATGCAGTCTCACACCATCAATAATACATGCGTGAGATTCAGCATCATATACAATTACATCTTTGCGATCTACCAGTGCATCAATAATCGATAGCACTCCTTGGTATCCGAAGTTCAACAAATAAGCAGACTCCTTCATCACAAAGTCGGCTAGTTCTTGTTCCAACTGCTCGTGATAGCTAGTGTTTCCAGACATCATTCTGGCTCCCATAGGGTAAGCCAAACCCCAATCTGCAGCAGCCTGCGCATCAGCTTCTCTAACTTCAGGGTGATTACCCAAACCGAGATAGTTATTCAAACTCCATGTTAAAACTTCTTTACCCATGAACTTCATTCGAGGAGCTATTTCTCCTTCAAGTTTTGGGAACATGAAATAACCTTCTGAAACGTCTGAATGCTTCCCTAGAGGGCCTTGATTAGACAATAATTTTTCAAATAAATCCAACGCCTTTGTGATTTTAATTACCTTTTCTCGCTTATTCAAAGAAGACGCAAATGTAATATTATAATAACCATTTATCAAAAATAGAGACACATATAAACCTGTCGTCAGTTCACTTTTCCGATATTATTATTTAGCATTGTAAGCGAGAATTTTAGCCTATGTCAGAAAGAAAAATTCAGAAAATTCTAGTCGCCAATAGAGGCGAAATCGCCATCCGTGTAATGCGAACAGCTCGAGAAATGGGCATTAAAACGGTGGCCATATATAGTGATGCTGATGCCAGCTCTCCACATGTGAAATATGCCGATGAGGCTGTAAATGTTGGTCCTGCACCATCTAGCAAGTCATATTTAAACATGGACAAGATCATAGATGTGTGTCTTGAGCTGAATGTTGATGCTATTCACCCAGGCTATGGCTTTCTATCTGAGAATGCCACTTTCGCCAAGAAGGTAGCCGCAAAAGGCATAATTTTCATTGGCCCATCTCCGGAAGCCATTGAAGTAATGGGTGATAAATTGGCTGCTAAAAATGCCGTTGCTAAATACAATGTACCAATGGTTCCGGGAGTGAATCACGCAGTCTCTGACCTAAAAGAGGCCAAAGAAATTGCCGATGAAATTGGATACCCTGTTCTGATCAAAGCCAGTGCTGGTGGTGGAGGAAAGGGCATGAGAGTTGTTGAAAAGGCCGAAGAAATTGAAGAACAGATGGAAAGAGCCATGAGTGAGGCCGCCTCTGCCTTTGGAGATAAATCCGTTTTCATTGAAAAGTTTATTACTTCCCCTCGACATATCGAAATTCAGATTTTGGGCGATATGCACGGCAATCTCGTGTACTTGTTCGAAAGAGAGTGTTCTATTCAAAGAAGACACCAGAAGGTAATTGAAGAGGCTCCTTCAGCCATACTCACTCCTGAAAAACGTAAGGCTATGGGCGAAGCTGCTATTGGTGTAGCTAAATCTTGCGGCTATTATGGAGCTGGTACCGTTGAGTTTATTGTAGACGAAAACCTCGACTTCTTTTTCCTTGAAATGAATACCAGACTTCAGGTTGAACACCCTGTGACGGAAGAAATTACCGGAAAAGACCTGGTAAAAGAGCAGATATATGTAGCTGAAGGAAAACCACTCAGCTTTAAACAAGAAGATCTAAAAATTATCGGCCATGCTATGGAAGTAAGGGTCTATGCTGAGAACCCTAAAGAGAACTTCCTCCCAGAAACCGGTCAGTTAACCACATACAAGGTGCCGCAAGGCCCTGGTGTTAGGGTTGATGACGGTTTTGAAGAAGGCATGGAAATTCCGATTTATTATGATCCGATGATTGCCAAGCTCATTACATATGGTGATAATAGAGAGCAAGCCAGGATGAGAATGCTCAGAGCTATTGATGAGTATGAGATCACAGGCCTTAGCACCACACTAGATTTCTGTGCCTTCGCTCTAAAACATGAAGCCTTTATTTCTGGTCACTTCGACACCAAGTTTGTTCAAACGCATTTTAAGCCTGAAATGCTTGAATCTCACAATGAGGAAGAAGAGCAAGTGGCTATTGCACTAGCTGCCTATTTACTTGAAGAAAAGAAGAAAGCCAGTAACATTTCCGGTAATGGAAATTTGAGCAAATGGAAACTGAGAGCTAAGCAATAATATGGCTAAAATACTACCCTTCAGGGCTTGGCGATATAACTCAGAACTTTCAAAGTCGATTGAAGAGCTAACTTCTCCCCTTTTCGATGTAATCTCTCAAAAGCAGAGAGACACATTATATGAAGTTGAGTTTAATAGCATTCATCTAAGTGTTCCTCTTCAGTCAGAAACTGCTACAATGGCTAAAGAAACTATTGCTCAATGGAAAGCTAAGGGTATAATTCAGCAAGATCAGATACCGGGGATTTATGTTTACTACCAGCACTTCTCCTTGCCAGGAAGTTCTAAAAGTTTTATCCGCAAAGGATTCATCAGCTTTATTGAAGCCACAGACTGGGGTAAACCTGACTCTGTTATATTAAGACATGAGAATACAATCCCTCACTCAGTTTCTGATAGGGTAGATGTATTAAGAGCTACGGAGTTGAATGTCAGCCCTACACATGGCCTTTATTTCGATCCTGATTTTGAGCTGGAACATTACATGGATGAAAGCCAAAAGAATCCTATCTACGAGACCGAAGATTATCAAGGTGTGAAAGATGTTCTTTCTGTCATTCATGACAAAAAGGTGATACAAAAGTTCATGGATAAACTTAGGCCAGAGAAAATCATATTGGCAGACGGACACCACAGACTGGAAAGCTCCATTCAATACCGTCAAGAAATGATAGGCAAAAATGGACATACAGGGACTGAAGGTTATAACTATCACCTCATGTACCTCACCAATGGTGAATCCGATGATTTGAGAATACTCCCAACGCACAGGCTAATCAATGGAATTGAGAACTTCGACAGAAATGAGTTTTTGAAGAAACTGGAGCCTTATTTTTTGTTCAAACCCATTGAAAACCCATTCGACATTGAAGAAATCATTCTCGGCAAGCAATGGGCTTTCGGACTTCTATTCGATGATGAGACTATTAAAGTAAGACTGAAGCCAGAAGCCATTGATCTTATAGACTGGAATTTCCCTGATGTAGTAAAACATCTTGACCTCACTGTGATGCATTACTTTATTATTGAAAAAGCGCTTGGCATTCATGGAAAAGATCAGCGTAAGTCAAGGAACATCACATTCGAACGAAACTTTGCCACCTGTCTGAGTAAAACAATGAAGCAAGAGGCTCAATTTGCTATTATTACAAAGGAGATCAATATGGAAACAGTGAAGCAAGTTTGCCGCTCAGGCTTTACTCTTCCACAAAAATCTACTTACTTCTACCCTAAAGTAATCTGTGGCTATCTATTCGGATCTATAAAAGATGATGAGTTTACCTTACCGTTTAATCCTTGGGAGTAAATCGCCCAGAAGAAAAGAGCTACTAAAGAGTCTGGGCTTTGATTTTGACCTAAAAGTCAGACCGGTTGATGAAAGTTTTCCGAATGACCTACCTGTTGCTGATTTAGCAGAGTTCATAGCCAAAAAGAAAGCAGAAGCTTTTGATGACTTAGCAGAAGATGAGCTAGTGATTACCTCAGATACGGTAGTGGTTTGTGAAGATAAGGCCTTAGCCAAAGCCGCTAATAAAGAAGAAGCTAAAGCAATGCTGGAGCTACTATCAGGCAAAACACATCAGGTAATTACAGGTGTTTGTCTAAAGTCAAAATTTAAAACAGTCTCCTTCTCCGAAACCACTCAAGTTCACTTCGGCAAGCTCTCTAATGAAGAGATGGATTACTACATCAGCCAATACCAGCCATTCGATAAAGCCGGAGCATATGGCATTCAGGAATGGATTGGAATGATCGGAATTGAAGGTATTGAGGGAGACTATTATAATGTGATGGGCTTACCACTCCATAAACTCTATAAAGAGCTTCAACGATTCAGTAATAATAAAGAATGACGCATAAAAAAGCACCTCCTTGGAGATGCTTTTTTATTTATCACAACCTTATCTTAATTCGTTTGAGCAGGTGCGGCTCCTGGAGCCGGCTTAGCCGTTTTCTCAACTAAGTCTCCATTCTTAAGTCTCTTACTCACTACGAAGAACGGACCAGAGATCACTTCCTGACCTTCTTCAAGGCCTGAAACAATTTCAATATTATCGAAATCAGAGATTCCAGTCTTCACTTCAACCATTTTAGCTGTTCCATTATCGTTGATGAAAACTACCTCTTTAAGATTATCATCATTCGCGCTTGACACACTAGCTCCCTGTGGACCACCCTCTCCAGTTCCTGCCACTCTACCATCGAGTTTAGGGTTCCTGGTTGTTACAGCTGCTAGCGGCACTGAAAGCACATTGTCTTTTGTGGTGGTAATAATTTCTACACTGGCAGTCATACCAGGACGGAAAGGAGAAGGACCGTTAATCTCTGAAAGCAGTTCATTAAAGCTTTCATTAAGAATTCTAATCTCAACTTTAAATTCGGTCACTGCATCAGCGGAAGATTTTGAATTGGCTGTATTGGCTATTTGCGTTACAACTCCCTTAAATTTCGTTTCCATTTGAGAGTATGAATCCACATCAATAATGGCTGTATCACCCTGATTCACTCTGATGATGTCATTCTCATTAACATCTACCTCTACCTGCATCTGATTAAGGTCTGCAATACGCATCATTTCTGTACCAGCCATTTGCTGAGTTCCTACTACACGCTCACCTTTTTCTACATTAAGGAGAGAGATAGTGCCACTTGCAGGAGCCCTGATAATAGTGAACCTTACGTTCTCTTCAGCCTCCTCTACAGTAGCTTCGCTCGATTTAATGATATATTCTGCAGCTTTCACACTTTCTTCAGCAGCTTCAAGATTATACTTGGCAGTAAGGTAGTTTGAACGAGCTGTTTCATAATCAGCATCAGAAATTACATTCTCCTTCTTAAGCTCCTCAGCCCTTTTATAGGCTAACTCTGCTTGAGTCAACTGAGCTTCGCTTCTGGCTTTGCTAGCCTTTGAAGAGGCCAAATTAGCCATCTGCTGATTCAAGTTCGCTTTTGCTCTATCCAAAGCAGAAATTAGATTGTCAGGTCTGATTTTAACCAAAATCATTCCCTCATTCACAAAATCTCCTTCTTCTACATTCAGCTCAATAATCTCACCGGCTACATCCGGGCTAATGATAATTTCTGTTACCGGTTGAACAACCCCAGATGCGGTAACCTTCTCTACGATGGTCTTTTTGCCCACCTGAGCCATCTCTACCTGAATAGTCGAAGCGCCACCAATGAGTCCGGCTTGCTTACCAACTACTGCTAAAATCAGTATTGCTGCAATTGCGATCAGCAATATCCAGATAATTCGATTTGATCCTTTTTTCTTCTTAGCCATGTTGTTTGTTAATCTAAAGTGATTGGGTTACCTAAATAAAAATCTAAAATTTTAGCGCGGAAAACGTACTCAAACTTAGCTCTCACTAAGTCGGTTCTTGCCGCGAATAAGTTATTGTTTGCCACCTGATAGTCTACAAAGTTGGCACTCCCCACGTTGTAGCTTTGCTCGGTTGCTCTGAAAGACTCTTCCAAAGCAGCCACTCTCTTCTCAGAGGCTTCGTAAGACTTTAATGCCGCGATAGCGCTGTTATAAGCTGACTCGATATTCTGTCTTAATGTATTTTTAACTGTTTGAGCTTGAATCTCAGCTCTTTGCTTGTTGATCTCAGCTCTCTGAAGATTCGCAGAATTACTGTATCTGCTAAAAATTGGAATGTTCAAGTTAACTCTCAAAGATTGTCCAAGGTTATCATTAAACTGATCCGTAGCACTGTAGATATCTGAATAAACTGGAACGGTTTGAGTTGATGGGTTAGAGAAAACCGCATCATTAGAACCTTGTACAAAACCAATCTGTTGAGCCGGAACATTAATAGACTGTGTTCCCACTAACTGTCTGGCTTGGTCTGAGTAGTTGGTAGAGATGCTACCACTAAGAGAAAGTGAAGGCAAAAATGCACCTTTGGAAATTCTCACTCCCATATCGCTGCTTGCAATCCCCAACTCTGAGCTTTTAACATCAGGTTGATTATCCAAAGCAACCTGGAAAATTCTAGATGGATCTTCCATGGCCAATTTCACATCTTCAATCGCTACTTCTGGCGCTGAAATTTCAAATACAACATCCGCTGACATTTGCATAGACTGCTTAAGGCTTAGTGTTGCCAGATTCAAAGCATTTTCAGCATTGATTACCTGAACTTCATTTGACGCTAATTGCGACTCAAGGTCCAATTGGTTAGTCATTGGTAAAGCACCAGCTTGAACCTGCTTTTTGGTTCTATCTAATTGAGCCGCAGTAATTTCTCTTTGATATTTAACATTTTCTAACTGCTCCTTATTTAAAAGAACATTCAAGAAATTAGTTGCTACTTGTAGACCGATATCATTTTTGGCTTTCTCCAAATCGAATTCGCTGGCCTCAAGGTTCAATTCATTCTGCTTGATTGTATTTCTCAGCACTCCACCACCATAAAGTGTAACTGAAGAGCTAGCTGAAAAACCACCGGTGGTGAAATCTCGGCTTACGAACGAGTTAGATACCGGGTCAATACTTCTACCAAAAGATTTACCTACACTACCATTAGCACTTAAACTTGGCAGTAAAGCCATTTTTGATTGCTTTAACGCTATCTCATTGCTGAGCTGGCTTAGCTGATTATTTCTAACGCTTAGGTTATTCTCCCAGGCATAGTTAATACATTCTTCAAGTGTGAATGTTGTTTGACTTTCTTGACCTCTGGCCAGATTGACACTAAAGAGCAATCCCAGCCCTAAAATTATTGTGTTCTTGAACTTCATTTTCCTTGTTTAAAAATCTATGTCTGGAATAAATATGACCTCATTTATCCAGGTTAAATGCTTTAGATAATCGATAGTGATTTGAGGCGGTTTAGAGTCCATTTCAATCACATGGCAGGCCTGATCATTTTTACCTTTTCTGTTAACTGACATGGAGGCAATGTTACATTCGTCATTTGCCAAAATGGTGGCTATAAAAGCAATGGCTCCTTTCTTATCATTGGCCATCAAAATCATGGTAGTAAGATTGGCATTGAAGCCTACTCCAAAGCCATTAACACCAACTACCTTGATTACGCCTCCACCTCTGCTCTCTCCTATTACCTCTACTTTCTTCACACCAGCAGTAACCACAACCTTAACTGTATTCGGATGCATGGTATTGGCATTCCCCACTGATCTAAATTTGAATTCAAAACCAGCTTCTTTGGCATGATCGAAAGCATTTCGAATGCGCTCGTCATCCGTTTTAAAGTCTAGCAGTCCGGCAATAATAGCTCTATCACTACCATGTCCTTCATAGGTTCTCGCAAAAGAATTATAAAAGGTTATTTCTCCTGAATCAGGATTTTTGCCCAGAATTTTTCTGGCAACCCTTCCAATTCTAACTACTCCTGCCGTATGTGAGCTAGATGGTCCTATCATAACCGGTCCTATCATATCAAACACACTGCTTTGCTCCGCCATTTTTGTCCTAACTTATGCTTTCAATATTAGAGAAATATGCCCTACTTGATTTTCGATTCTGTTTAAAAGGTGAATACCTTCCATGAAAGCAATATTTAACTCCCGAATTATTGACACCTCCAAACCGCTTATTCCATCAAGTAATCGCGCATTTTGTTATGGAGACGGCCTATTCGAGACTATTGTTACAGGGCCTGACCGAATTGATTTGATCGGTTCTCACTTAGGGCGAATGGAGCGAGGTTGTCAAGTGCTCGAAATGGACTTCCCTGCTGTTCTTACCGAGGAATATCTTCGCGAAGCAATTAATCAGTTAGCAGCTGAAAATGGAATTAAAGGAAGTATGCGCACTAAACTGATGGTCTGGAGAAATGAGGGAGGTTTATACGCTCCGGAAGAAAGCAGTAGCAATTACCTATTGGAATGTAAGCCCGCTACTAAACGGTTCTTTAGATCGGCTGAAGAAATAGGTGTATCTGAAGTTTATCACACGCATTGGTCACCAATCTCTTTTGCCAAAACCATGAATGCCCTCAACTATGTATTGGCCGGTAAAGAAATGACTCGCAAGGGTTGGGATGAAATTATTCTAACCGACTACCAAGGCCATATTTCAGAAAGCCATATTGCTAATATTTTCTGGATAGCTAATGGGAAGCTGTACACTCCTCCTTCGAGTACAGGGTGTATAGAAGGTATAATGCGTAAAGTTATGAAAGAGTTGGCTGCTAATACAGGAATAGCAATTCATGAAAGCCTTCTGTCTATTAAGGAACTCGACACTCTCCAAAGTATCTTTTCTACCAATGCTTCAGGCATTACCTGGTTCAAAAAACTTGAGGAAAGACAGCTAGAGAATCCTGAAGAATTTCTGACTCCTATTCTTAAACAGCTACTTCGGCCTTGATGTGAGGATGAGGATCGTAATTCAACAATTCAAAGTCCTCATACTTAAAACCAAAAATATCCTTCACTTCAGGATTCAACTTCATAGTTGGCAAGGGCCTGAAATCTCTGGTAAGTTGAAGCTCTGCTTGCTCAATGTGGTTAGAGTATAAATGAACATCACCAAATGTATGCACAAACTCTCCAGGTTCTAAATCGCATACCTGAGCAATCATTAGTACCAAAAGCGAGTAAGAAGCAATATTGAAAGGCACTCCCAAAAATACATCTGCAGAACGCTGATACAACTGACAGCTCAATTTTCCATCAGCCACATAGAACTGAAACATCGTATGACATGGCGGCAAAGCCATATTATCCACATCAGCCACATTCCAGGCGCTTACAATATGCCTTCTGGAGTCCGGTTTATTCTTGATGTTTTCGATGAGCTTTGAAATCTGATCTATTGTTCCACCATTTCCGTCAGGCCAGTTCCTCCACTGATAGCCATAAACAGGGCCTAAATCACCATTTTCATCGGCCCATTCGTCCCAAATCCTTACCCCGTTATCTTTTAGGTACTTGATATTAGTATCACCTTGAAGAAACCAAAGTAGCTCATGTATTATTGACCTCAAATGAAGTTTCTTGGTGGTAATAACAGGAAACCCCTCAGATAGATCGAAACGCATTTGGTAACCAAAAACACTTACCGTTCCTGTACCGGTACGGTCGCTCTTTTTTACCCCGGTTTCCAAAATATGTCTCATCAAGTCGTGGTATTGCCTCATTTTCTGCTGGGTATTTTTAGATTTGAACTAGTGAACAAATTAACGCAAAATGTGGGGAATCAGAAGCAAGAAGCTGAGGAAAATAGGCTTCCTAAAAAGATCACTCATTGGCTTTATTTGAGTAAGAAAAAATCAATAGCTGCTCTAAGCATTTTGCTGTTCATATCAATTGTGCTAGGTAGTCGCATAAATGAGCTGAAATTCAACTATAGCTTTGACAGCTTCTTTCCTCAGGGCGATGATGATCTAGAATACTACCAGCAGTTTATTCAAGAGTTCGGTCAGTTCAACGACTTTCTATTTGTAGTCATTGAGAATGAAGATCCCTTCCAAAAAGATTTTGTCAATAGACTTAATCAGCTAAAAAGTGAATTAAATAGTCTGAAGGAAACTGAAAGTATCATAAGCCCTTTCGAATTAAAAGGTATTCAAATTAATCCACTGGGGGTAAATACTTACAATCTAATCAGTTCCAAAAACCAACCCAATGAGGCCGCTTTAGAAGAATTGGACTTGTTGGGGAATTTTTTCGGAAGAGATGATCATTCAGTCATGCTCTTGCTTAGTCATTATGAGTTTAATGATAAGAACCTTGCAGACCAATATTATGTGAACATTCTTAATAAAATCAAAGAATCGGGGTTCATCAATCATATGGTATCAGGGAAAATCCAAATGCAATATGACTTTACCCAGAAACTGGAAAACGAACTGGGTAAGCTGCTTACCATATGCCTCGTAGTAATAATTATCATTCTGCTCATTCTATTCCGAAGCATCAAAGGGTTAATTCTGCCACTCCTAATTCTCATTCTTACTCTGATCTGGACAATGGGAATGATGGCCTGGACGGGGAAGCCCATTGATGTAATGGTGGTTATGATCCCTCCCATTCTGCTCATTATTGCCCTTTCCGATGTAATTCACTTTGTACATAAGTATGATCAGTTGAGAGAGAAAGGTCTTGACAACATCAAGGCGATACATCAAACCATTCTGGTGATTGGAAAAGCAACCTTCCTGACATCGGCAACAACGGCTATTGGCTTTATTAGCCTCATCTTTATCCCCATAAAACCCATCAAAGAGTTTGGCCTGTTAACAGCATCTGGAGTTCTTTTTGCCTTTGTTATTACCTTTTTGGCACTGCCTTCTATATTAACTCTCTTTCCCTCCTCCGTAGAAAGGAAGCTACATTCCAACCTCTCGTGGCAAAACATACTCACGAAAATCTACAATAGACTAATTAAATATAGAATAGCGGTAGTTTTTATACTTACAATTCTAACCATTGCCTTTACGGCCGGCATTTCTAACCTACGATTATCTACCAGCCTGATTGTTGGATTACAGAGAAATGAACCGGAGCTACAAAAAGTAGCCTATTTTGACGATAACTTCGATGGATACAAACCTTTTGAATTAGGCATTGAATTATCAGACACATCTTCTCTTCTTTCTCCTCAAGTGGTTGATAAGATAGCGCGTCTAGAAAAATATCTTAAGGAGGTTTATGGCGTTAAGCACATTCAATCTCCTCTCAATATTCTGAGAGAAATAAACGCTGGACTTAATGGAGGAGCTCGTAAATATGCTGTTGTTCCGCAAGCAAATGATCTAGATCAGGTTAGCAGATACTATTATTCACCAAGACTGTCAGATGGCAGAAACCAGATTGAAGCCAAGGACGGCAGGCTGATACGAATGATTGGCAGGACTAAAGACCTTGGTAGCGCTCATTACCATATTTTAAATGAAGAACTCGGAGATTTCCTCAAGAATCAAATCAATGGAAATGGCTTCGAAGCAAGAATAACAGGAGCTTCTTACTTAATCGATAAAACCGATCAATATGTGGTTTCATCCTTGTTAAAAGGTCTAGCTTTTGCTCTGGCATCAGTTTCATTCTTTATACTGATTTTCTTCCGTAGCATTAGACTCGCCATTTTCACTTTGATTCCAAACCTGATACCTATTGCCATATTATTTGGACTAATGGGTTGGTTCAACATAGACTTAAACATTTCAACAGCTATCATCTTCACAGTGGCCCTCGGAATAGCTATAGATGATAGCATTCACTTTATAGCTCGATATAAATTGGAAGGCCAATCGGCTACTAACAACGAGGCCATAAAAAATGCTTTCACCGGAACCGGCAAAAGCATTTTAGTAACTTCTTTAATTATTATTCTTGGTTTCTCAGCCTTCCTGAGCTCAGGATTCTCAGCTTCCTATTACCTTGGCTTTTTTATTGTATTAGCCGCAATAATTGCTTTAGTTCTGGACCTATGCCTTCTTCCTATTCTTCTCAGAAAGAGAACCTAGAGGTCGTCTAAATCAACTACATCAGATTTCTTAAGCCACTTCTTATATCCGAACAGTAGGTTCAAACCAAACCTAAAGTCTGCTTTAGAATATTGCTCGGGTCTATTGGTAACCAAAGCATTATCCATAGCTAGATAAAATTGTACAGGGCCAATATTCGTTCCAAGGTTAGCCCCAAAATTGAATTCATTGTTACCTCTCAAGCTACCCAATATGCCTACAACAAACTTGTTGAATCTGTGATTGTACGCAAAAGCATAGTTGGCTTGCATATCGCTCAACGCATTTCTCTTAAAGTATAGTACAGAAAAGCGATCATTTGGAGTTAGATAGTAAGAAGCTGATAAATAGATTCTCTTAGCAATGGTTGTTGAAAAAGCATTCTGAGTTTCGTTGGAAGTGAACTTATTAGCAATACTATCCTGAATAGCTTGCTCAGTATCCATATCCTCTCCCCTCAATTGAATACCAGAAAAAGTAAAATCAGTATCTGCAGTATTGTAGTTTCTTACCTGCTCTGTCCATTTGATTTTACCGATATCATTTACTGCTGCTTCTACTTCTAACCAAGGAAAAGGCTTATATCTTGCTCCTAAGTCGAAAGCCACTGAACTGTTCTTGTTGTTCATCATATATGATATCATATCTGATGACTCGTAATCGTCAGAATTGGTAAAGAAATCTAAGCCTGCCGTATTGACAACTCCATTTTGAACCTGTACTTGCCAACTGAAGTCGTTAGCACTCGTTGTAAGCCTTAATCCTGCATCTTCCTTAATTGATACATGATACATACCATTGACTAACTTGACTCTGGCTCCAACCACGAGTTTGTCATCCAGGAATCTACGTGCATAACCAAAACCTATTTCCTGAAATGCATCCATGCGTATTGTACTTCCTGTAAAGTCCAAAGTACTTCCAATGCTATTAGAATTACCATTGGCTAAAAACTCAACCAAGTCCTTATTGTAGACAAAATCTACGTTAGCTTTTACATTGGCAAAAATTGAGAAACCACCTTGCTTGGTCTTAAAACCCAAATGCAAAAGATTCAAATCAACCTGAGCATCAATATGGTTCTTCTCCAACGCTACTCCATTGAGCACATCGAAATTGACACTAAAGTCATTTTGGCCAGGTGCCTTATATAATAACTCTTCAAGCTTTACATCTCCTTGAACTGTAAGTCCTACATTGGTTGGTAAACCAAGTGTGAAACTATTATCAGGGATAAAGGCTGGTTGAAAATTCGATGTTTGCGGAACGATATCCCTTAGCTGATAAAATGAAAGGAATCCTTGTGCTTTAACCTGATAGGAAACCACAATAGCGAGTAGTATAATTATCTGCTTTCTCATGTTAGTTTCCTTTTGTGTCTATAGTTAAATCCAATTGGCCTGAGACTTTGAAGTTCAATTCATAGTCATCAAAAAGCTTCACATTGGCTCCTTGATCTGCATCAGTAGTAGAGAGAGTAACCAGTAGCCTGATACTTTGTGCATTCTGAATAGACTTAATGTCTTCTTCTTCCAAAATAAAGTCTGTTGTACCTGTTGCAGGTTGTGTAGTACGGCCACTAGACCCAACCTCAGCAGCCTGAAATATTGCTTGCTGATCTATAGAGTGAAGTATGCTATTATTCCCATTAAGGAATTGCACCTCTACTGAACCCGATAGTGGAATGTAATTTTCCGATGCCAACCTAAGCATAAGTCGCTTGGCTTGATCCATATTTTCTGGTGGAGAGAAGGGCATATCTTCTTCAACCTGAAGACCATCTATGGTCATATCGAAAGGGATTTCGATATCTACCCCAACATTCAACAAACTCTGATCATTGATGAAGTTATACTGAAAAGGCACTCCATTTGGATTGGAATAAGCTATTACATCAACAACTACTGTTTCAGGCTGTAAACTCAGCAAATCGGCAATGTTAGAGTTTGTATTATTAAGTTCTATGGTAGTCTCTCTTACAGCTCCTTCATTAATCAATCGTGGCCCTGCCACAGTATTTAGTTGATTAATGATATCACCCTGAAGACTCAGGCTTTG
>JABXIP010000541.1 GCA_013373005.1 Cytophagia bacterium
TATCGAAGCTGTGCAAAATGCTTTTGAATCGTGAGCTATTCAGAATTCAGTTCAGCTCAGAGCCAATTAGTAAAGAGGAAAAAGAACATGTACAGCAAAGGGTTATAGAGACCTACGGAATAACTCCTAAAGAGGTCAAATACTTCTTCTCAACAGGTCAGGTGCAGAATAACGCATACCTCTCCAACGACAAGAAGATTATGATTCTATCGAAAAATGGAGAGGTGAGAGATGTGGTAGCAGCCGCAGACTTACCCAATATTAAGGCCATGAGTAAAATAGTGCGCAAGTACTATCGATGCTGGCCAAAAGACATAAATTTGTGACAGCCAGAAATTTAATCAATGGAAATATCAATTGAACAGGTAGCCATGCTCTTAGGTGGCAAGGTAGATGGAGACGGAAGTGCAACTGTCAATAGGTTGGAGAAAATTGAAGAAGCCACACAAGGCAGTATTGCCTTTTTAGCCAACCCCAAATACCTTCCCTACATATATTCTACTCAGGCTAGCGCTGTTATTGTGAAGTCGGATTTTGAGCCTGAAAAAGAGATCAAATCTAGCCTTATTAGAGTTGAAGACCCTTACTCTGCATTTGCCAAGCTATTGGAAGAATATGAAAAGCTTACAGCAAAAGTAAAAACAGGAATTGAGCAGCCATCATTTCAGCATGAGACCTCTCAATATGGCGAGAACGTTTATTTAGGTGCTTTTTCCTATTTGGGAGAAAACAGTAAGGTAGGCAGTAACAGCAAAGTTTATCCTAATACCTACATTGGTGATAATGTTGAAGTTGGAGAAAACACCGTACTTCACCCAGGGGTGAAAATTTATGCCAATTGTAAAGTGGGTTCAAACTGTGTGATTCACTCGGGGGTTGTCATAGGAAGTGATGGCTTTGGTTTTGCTCCTCAGGAAGACGGAACCTATAAATCTATCCCTCAAACAGGGAATGTAATTATTGAAGACAATGTAGATATTGGCGCGAATACTACTATTGATTGTGCCACCATGGGCTCTACTGTAATTAAGAGTGGAGTTAAATTGGACAACCTTGTGCAGGTTGCTCACAATGTTGAGATTGGAAAAAATACCGTTATAGCCTCTCAAGCAGGTCTTTCGGGCAGCGCCAAAATTGGTGAAAACTGCCAGATTGGAGGCCAGGCAGGCATTACAGGCCATTTAAAAATGGCTAATAAAACCATCATTGGGCCGCAGGCCGGAGTACCGAAAACTATTACCGAAGAGGGTAAGGTTTGGTTCGGTTCACCTATAATGGAACACAAAGATTTCCTGAGGGCAAGCGTAATTTTGCGGAACCTCCCCAAACTTATCGATCGGGTAAAGGAACTGGAAAAAAAGTTATAAATTTGCGGCATTTTCTAAGAAAAAATGAAGACGAAGCAGCATACAATTAGAGAAGCGGTTACCGTTTCAGGAGTAGGGCTTCATACTGGTGTTACAGCCAATATGACCTTTACACCTGCAGGGCCGAATCATGGAATCAAGTTTCAAAGAATTGATCTTCCAGATCAGCCAATTGTAGATGCTGACGTAGACTATGTGGTTGACCTTTCGAGGGGAACTACAATTGAACATAATGGTGCCAGAATCAATACAGTTGAGCATACACTTGCTGCACTAGTTGGTTTAGAGATAGACAATGTTCTCATTCAAATAGATGGCCCTGAGCCTCCGATATTGGATGGTAGCTCCAGGATATTCATTGAGGCCATTGAAAAAGTAGGGACAGTTGAACAAAATGCACTTAGAAATTTCCTTGAGATCAATGAGAGCATTATGTATCGCGATCCTGACAGAGATGTTGAAATTGCAGCCCTACCCCTAGACGACTTCCGTGTTACCGTGATGGTTGACTATAATTCTCCGGTTTTGGGTAGCCAGCACGCTTCTTTGAACAATATTCAGGATTTCAAAAAAGATATTTCTTCTAGCCGTACCTTCTGTTTCTTGCATGAGTTAGAAATGCTCTACAAGAATAATTTAATTAAGGGAGGCGACCTGAACAATGCCATTGTGGTGGTAGACCGAGTGGTGAAGGACGAAGAACTTGATTATTTGGCAGGCCTTTTCAACAAACCGAAAGTTGAGGTAAAAAAAGAAGGCATTCTAAATAATGTAGAGCTTAGACATAGAAATGAGCCAGCAAGACATAAATTGCTTGATGTCATTGGAGACTTAGCACTTGTTGGAAGACCGATCAAAGCGCAAATTCTTGCTGCAAGACCGGGACACGCGGCCAATGTAGCTTTCGCCAGGAAACTCAAGAAGGCCATGCTCAACAATAAAAGCTCTGCTCCGTACTACGACCCAGCTGTTGAGCCTGTTATGGATATCAATCAAATCATGCAGATTCTGCCTCACAGATATCCATTTCTATTGATCGATAAAATCATTCATCTAGATGACAATATGGTTGCAGGGATTAAAAATGTAACCATGAATGAGCCCTTCTTTACTGGTCACTTCCCGGGCAACCCGGTAATGCCCGGGGTATTACAAATAGAAGCTATGGCTCAAATAGGTGGCATTCTTGTTTTAAATACTGTACCGGACCCTGAAAATTATACACCGTATTTCCTGGGTATTGACAAATGTAAATTCAGAAAAATGGTTGTTCCGGGAGATACCATTAAATTTAAATGTGAACTAACCTCTCCTATTAAAAGAGGAATAGCGCAAATGAATGGTTATGCTTACGTAGGAAATACCTTAGTTTGTGAAGCCGCAATGACCGCCAGAATCGTTAAGAATCAATGAATCAACCCTTAGCATACATACATAGAGAAGCCAAAATTGCCCGTAATGTGGTGATAGAGCCTTTCGTAACCATAAGCAAAAATGTTGTTATAGAAGAGGGTACTTGGATAGGCTCTAACGTAACTATTATGGAAGGGGCCAGAATTGGCAAAAACGTTAAAATATTTCCAGGTGCAGTAGTTTCTGCAGTACCTCAAGACTTAAAATTCGGTGGTGAAGACACCATTTTGGAAATCGGTGATAACACTGTTATTCGTGAGTGTGTAACTCTAAACAGAGGTACAGATGCTACCAACAAAACCGTAATAGGAAGCAATTGTCTTATCATGGCTTATACTCACGTGGCACACGACTGTGTTATTGGTGACAACTGTATTTTAGTGAATGCAGTACAATTGGCCGGCCATGTGACTATTGACGACTGGGCTATTGTGGGTGGTGCGGCAGCGGTACACCAATTTGTGAATATTGGAGCGCACACCATGGTTTCAGGTGGGTCATTGGTAAGAAAAGACGTTCCTCCATATACGAAGGCAGGACGTGAACCATTGAGCTATGCCGGAATCAACTCCATAGGTTTGAGAAGAAGAGGCTTTGCTAACGAAAAAATCGCTGAAATACAGGAGATTTATCGTTATATATTCCTCAAGGGTCTCAACAATTCAAAAGCACTAGACTTGGTTGAACTGGAAATGACTCCTTCCAAGGAAAGAGATGAAATCATTAACTTTTTTAGGAACTCCGACCGAGGGGTAATGAAAGGCTACACTGCCAAATAGGATGAAAATCACGGTTAACGATTTAGGCAAAAAGTTCAACCGTGAATGGATATTCAGGAACCTATCTGCAAGCTTTGAAACAGGAAAACCATGCTCCATAACCGGAGGCAATGGAAGCGGAAAATCCACTTTCCTGCAAGTGCTCTGTGGGTTTGTTCCAACAACTGAAGGCACCATATCTTATTCAACTGACGAGGCAGAAGTCAATCCGGAGAATTTCTATCAACATTTCGATATTTCAACCCCCTATTTGGAGCTCATAGAAGAGTTTACCCTAAACGAGTTTTTAGAGTTTCATTTTAAATTTAAGAAGCCAAAAGTAGGGTTAACCATCAATGACATTGTAGAACTAGTGTATCTACCTAATGACAAGGACAAACAGATAAAGAACTTCTCGTCTGGTATGAAACAACGGTTGAAACTAGGCCTCTGTTTTTACTCTCAGAGTGAGGTTTGTCTACTTGATGAACCGACTACTAACCTAGATGAGCCCGGAATTGAATGGTATCTCAATGCTGTTCAATCAATACTAACCGAAAAACTAGTATTGGTAAGTTCTAACCAAAAGCATGAATATAACTTTTGTACGCAAAACGTTCATATTCCTGATTTTAAATAGGCAAAGGCATAAGTTTTAAGCGTGGTTTTTCTCAAAAATCTCGTTATTATTGACACAACAAAACAAACCATGAAAAGAATAAATAGCTACTTTTTGGTTCTCTTCCTACTTAGTCTATCAATTCTGTCATCTTGCGGTGGCGGAGGAGGCGGTGGTGATGATACACCTCAGTTAACCCCAGAAGAGCAAAGATTGGTTGATCTGGCAGGCACATCTTCAGGTGTTACCTGGGCAACTACCTCTGTTACATTCGATGGAGCATCGTCTGATTTCTTTGCAGATTTGACCTTAACCATCAGAGGAACAGCTACAAGCAAAACTTACACAAGCACCAACGGCTCTCCGCTATTCGGAGCCAGCGGAACCTGGGACTTTAATGGCAGCAATATCAATCAGATTATTTTTGACGGAGATGATGGAAACATCTACTCCATTAACCTGAATGCTAGTGCAACACCTGCAACCCTTACAATGACTGTAAATTACACCGCCAGTGGTGGAGTAGCAGCAGGAATAAACGGAGCAGACGGCACCTATGTGTTTAACATGGAGAAGCAATAAGTCACAATAAAGAAATATGAAAGCCTCGATGAAAATCGGGGCTTTTTAGTTGATACTCACCAAAGTTACTCCGGCTCCACCTCTATCGGCATGTTCGTCTCGAACAGAGCTGATTTCACGATACGACTTAAGGTGATCTCTGGTAACCTGTCTTAAGACACCGTTACCTTTTCCATGGACAATCTGCAGCTCGTTTACTCCGAGCATGATAGCCTCATCTACCCAAGTACTCAATTTTGGAATTACCTCTTCAGCACGCATACCTCTTAGATCAATCCGACTGTTGAACTCAGATTGCTTGGAAACATAATCGTAGCCTGAGAAGCTCTTGCTCTTGCCTTGCTCTTTGTAAGCCTTTCTTGTCACCTTCTCCAGTCGATTGAGGCGCACGAATGAGGTTAGCTCTCCGATACTCAATTCAGCATCTTTGCCTTTTATGTTCACCACCTGGCCAACAGTATCCTGGCCTTTCAGCTGCACAAAGTCTCCTACTTTAATTTCATCTGATTTGGCCTGGGCTTTCTCAAACTGTTCCTTCACAGTGGTCTCTTCCTTCAGTTTATCGAGCCTTTCTCTTTGCTTTTTAACTGCTTCTTTCTCTGCCTTTTTCTCTTTGATCTCTCGAATCACGCGTTCAACTTCTTTATTGGCGTCTTTCACAATGGCATTGGCTTTTTGCTTAGCCTCATTAAGAATCTTCTTCTCCTGGCTCTCCAAATGACCTTTTAGTTGAGCGTATTGTTCCGTCAGTTCTTCCAGTTCCTTTTCTCGGGTCAGCACTTTCTTTTCGGCCTTCTCCAATTCTGTTTGTTGAATCTGCAGCTGGCCTAACATCTGATCGAAGGAAACCTGCTTAATGCCAATTCTCTTTTTGGCATTCTCAATGGTCCGGTTCGGTAAACCAATCTTTCCGGCAATCTCCAGAGCGAAAGAACTACCCGGCTTGCCAATCTCCAATTCATACAGAGGTTGAAGTTTCTTAAGATCATAGCGCATAGCACCATTCATTAAACCATCCTTCTTATCTGCTAACTCCTTCAGGTTACCATAGTGGGTAGTAATTACCCCCATTCCTTTACTATCCTTGAGCTCCATCAATATTGCTTCAGCAATAGCTCCACCATATTGTGGCTCAGTTCCTGTTCCAAATTCATCGATTAAAAAGAGACTCATCTTATTCACATGGCCAAGCAAATGCTTCATGTTAATGAGGTGCGAACTGTATGTACTGAGATCATTCTCAATCGACTGCTCATCTCCAATATCGATAAACAGATCTTTAAAGATGGTAAAAGTAGAAGACTCGTTTGCAGACACCAACAATCCACACTGAAGCATATACTGTAGCAGACCTACTGTCTTCAGGCAGACACTTTTTCCTCCAGCATTTGGCCCGGAAATGAGCAAGATTCTTTGATTGGGTTCCAGGAATATATTCAAAGGAACCACCTCTTTCCCTAGCTCTTTATGTTTCAGCAAGAGCAGAGGGTGTTTAGCCACCTGCCAGTTGAACTCCTTCTGTTCAGACCACCTAGGCTTGCATGCATCTATCTTCAAGGCAAATCTGGCCTTTGATCTGATAAAATCTACCAGACCCAAAAACTGCATATACTGCTTAAGGTTTTCAATTTCTGGTCTGAGGTAGCCGGTTAACTCCATAAGTATTCGAACAACCTCTCGCTGTTCCGCGTACTCAAGCTCCTGAACCTCATTATTGATAGCAAAAACCTCTGTAGGCTCAAGATAAACCGTCTGCCCTGTCGCAGACTCACCATGAATA
>JABXIP010000364.1 GCA_013373005.1 Cytophagia bacterium
CTTTAGCCAAGTATTTTAAAGATATGGGCACAAAGCCTGAGCGGACTATCATGTTTGCAGCATTTACTGCAGAAGAGGGTGGAGGATATGGTTCTACGTACTTCTCTCAGCAATTGAATCCTGATGAGATTGTGGCTATGTTCAATATTGAAATGATTGGAAAACCTGCCGTTAGCGGACCGAACACTGCATGGATTACAGGCTTTGAAAGATCAAGCTTCGGTGAGCTTTTGCAAAAGGCAGTAGAAGGTACTGAATATGAATTCTATGCTGATCCTTATCCTGATCAAAACCTATTCTATAGATCAGACAATGCTACTTTAGCCAGGTTAGGAGTTCCAGCCCACTCCATCAGTACAACTCCAATTGATGTAGATAAGGATTATCACCAAGCCTCGGATGAAGTAAGTACTCTGGATTTGGCTCACATGACTAATACCATTAAAGCCATTGCTGCAGCGGCAGGGCGTATGATTTCAGGTGAAGATACGCCTACTAGAGTTGACAAGGCTAGTGTAAGATAATAAGGAGATTTAAGGTGTTTGAAACCCCATCAGTACCGCTGGTCAGATGGGGTTTTCTCGTTTATATAGCTCGATATTTTACCTTCCGTGCTTTTCCAGATTTTCTTTTACCCTGAATTCCACAATCCTTCTGATTAAATCAAAAGGTATAGGCTGATCTAACGGAAACTGAACAGAACCTTTTCCTTGCTTGTATTTTGAAAGCTCCTCGGCAAACTCGCTGTGCCCGGAAGGGGTGGCATAAAGGCCAATGTGCTTTTCATATCCGGCAAAGTAGACCAGAGGCTTCTTAAAGGTCTTATAGGCAGGCATGCCATAAGAAATGCTTTCAACAGCTTCAGGGGCTGCTGATTTAATCAGTTGTCGAAGCTCATGCAATATGTTCTGAGTTTCTGAAGGGAATTGAAGAATGTATTCTTCAACATTTAGGGCATGTTTCACGGTTTCAATTTAGGAAGTGGTTTGGAAGAAGTACTAGGTCCATCTACAACCAATTGACCATTCTCGTCAATATGCATTTCATCGATAAATACGACCCGCTCTTGACCGCTTTGAGTAGTTCTTCCATGGTATACGGTATACATTTTAGAACTATCAGCATTGAAAAGTACCATGTTGTGCCCAGTTCCCGTAACATCGCCACCTTGATCTACATTTTTCTGTAAAACCGGATTGTTAGCTGCTTTGCTAAAAGGACCCAAAGGACTGTCACCAGTAGCATAACCCACAGCATAGTTCTTACCAGCGTAGTAATTGGCTGAGTACATGATGTAGTAGGTGCCATTACGTTCGAAAATAAAGGAGCCTTCAGTCCATCTTCTGTTAATCTCCTTAGAAGTAACCGACCTGCTTTCCCATTCGGCTTGTTCATCATCCATGGCCATAGGAGGTCTTAGAAGAAGTTGAGGCTCACCAATTACTCCACTGAAGTCTGATTCGAGCTCTACACCATAGACCCAGCTTTCTTCTATCTCCTCATATAATCCCTGTTCTTTTGCCCAATCGGCCACTTCGCTTTCAACCGGGTGCTTATAACATGCTCTGGAGTAGTATAGATAGGTTTTTCCGCTCTTGTCGAAAAGTACATTGGCATCGATAATCGGGTAACCTGGGTTGAAGATTGGTCTATCAAAGAGGTCTGTAAATGGTCCAGTTGGTTTGTCTGCAACAGCTACACCAATCATAAAATTCTCCTCTTCATTAGTAGGGTTTTCCTTCCACTGAGCGGAGAAGAAGATATAATACTTTCCGTTTCTCTTATACACTTCCGGAGCCCAGAACCATTTTTCATTCCATGAGTTATCTGTGTTTCCAGTGTAAACCTGGCCTTCCGGCTTCCAGTTGATTAGGTCTGTAGAAGAATAAGCAGCAAAGCCATTTACCGCACCGCCACCTGTGCCATACATATAGTAGGTTCCGTTACCGTCATCTAGGATATAAGGATCGCCAAACTGAACATCGATAGGGTTAGAGTAGGTTTGAGACGTTTCTGTTTCTTCTTTCTTACCTGAACAGTTTAGGATAAAAAGAGAAGATAAGAGGAGTAACCAATTTTTATGTGTCATGCTAAAAGTGAAATGAAAATTTGAATGTGGGTTAAAGAGAAATAATTCCTTTTGGTAAAGCAGAAATATTTTCAACCTTAATGTTTCTATAGAAGACTTCGGCTCCTTCCGATTGAATTTGAATCTTTCCTTTTGATAGAGGAACAAGTTCATCACCCTGAACTACGCTTGAATTATAGAGCACCATCACCACTTTTCCATTAATCATATGTACAGCGGTGCTTCCGAAGCAGTAGAGGTCTATGGTGTTCCATTCGCCTGTAGGTTTTTCTCCATCAGGGTTTTTAACAGCATGACGCCCAAATTCACTGATCGTGCTAAAGGGCATCAACTCACCAGAAGGGTCAAAGACATAGTTTTCTCCATCTTTTCTCACGGGAATCTCAAAGGCACCTCCAGCAACTCCCCAATAATCTCCGGTGTCGCCCTCCTGTACTTGAAATTCCTGAGAGCGCATCCATGCATTGGCATCAACACCATGTTTTCCTCCGGCAAAGTAGAGTAGACCACTGTCTCTTTTAGCGTTTTCACGAGGAGGCCATTTCAATTCACCCCATTTGAACTGGAGTTGTAAATGGAAGTTTTCAAATTCCTGAGTAGTGGAAATACCCGCAAATTGCTGTCCCGAAATTCTGAGAGCTGGTTCGCCATCAATTTCTGCTACAGTAAATACTTTGTTCGGATCATTGTTCAGACCCAAATCATTTGCCCCGATATAGGTGTCCCAACCTTCCAGTGTTTCTCCATTAAAGAGTGATTGCCATGAATCTTTCGACTCTTCTTGTCCGGATGAATTGGAAGATGAACAGGAAATTAACAGACAAAAAAGCAGAGCAGACTGTAGAAGGATAAGCGAAGTACGTTTCATGGTTCCAAGGTTGAATGAATTCTTAAATTATGAAATTAAGCCGATAGCAGTCTAAAAGTGTGATTAGCGGAGACGAATTGATTTGAGGATCAATGAAATTTTATGAAAAGGCCTAACTTCCTAATTGATTACACAACTCAACTCATCACTTATGAAAGCCAGAATTATTTTTTTATTGATGCTTCTCCCTGGGTTCTCGATTTTGGCTCAGGGCAATTTGGGAATTTTTGAAAACCATCTGGATGTGGGGAGTCCAGAGAATAAAGGATATGCCTTCTACAATGCCACTGATCAGACCTATACCATTGGCGGATCAGGTACAAACATGTGGGCTGACCAAGATCAGTTTCATTATCTCTGGACAACGGTTCAGGGGGATTTTATTCTACGGGCCGAATTTCAGTTCAAAGGAGAAGGAGTGGATCCACATCGGAAAGTGGGCTGGATAGTCAAGAATGACTTGGAGACTAATACCGCTCATGTGAATGCAACTGTTCATGGGGATGGACTCACCTCATTGCAGTACCGCAAGATGACTGGAGGCAGTACCATGGAGGTCACATCTACAGATTCATTTCCCACTGTCATACAACTGGAAAGACGCGGTGGCACCTTCATCATGTCTACTGCCCAATTTGGTAAAGCTTTTACCACGGTAAAAATGGATACAATGAGCATGAACAATGAGGCCTATGTAGGACTATATGTTTGTTCCCATAATCCAGATATTATGGAAAGTGCTGTTTTCAGGAACGTGAGGATTATCAAGCCCGCTGCTCCAGATTTCCGTCCTTATCGAGACTACATCGGTAGCCGGTTGGAAGTGATGGATGTAGAATCAGGACTGAGAAAAGTAGTTCACACAAGTGCTCATTCCATTCAGGCTCCTAACTGGACGGTTGATGGTGAGCGACTGATATATAATTCGAAGGGAAGACTATACAACTATTGGTTGGAAGATGGTAGAATAGATCCTCTAAACACAGGTTTTGCAGTTAATAACAACAACGACCATGTACTGTCTTTTGATGGAAGTCTGCTGGGTATTAGCAATCATGATCAAAGTGATGGTAACAATTCCACCATCTATTATTTGAATTCTGAGGGAGATAGCAGCCCTAAAATGGTGACAAGGCCCGGTCAAGGGCATTCTTATCTTCACGGCTGGACTCCCGATAAATCAACCATGATTTTCACCGGCCAACGAAATGATAAATTCAACCTATTCACAGTGGATGTGAAAACTGGTAAGGAAACTCAACTCACTAATGAGGAGACACTGGACGATGGCCCAGAATACAGCCCGGACGGAAAATATATTTTCTTTAACTCTGTGAGAACCGGCACTATGAAACTCTGGCGAATGGATGCCAATGGCAAGAACCCCGTGCAGCTCACTACCGATGAATACAATGACTGGTTCCCGCATATTAGCCCTGACGGGAAATGGATCGTGTTCATTTCATTTCCTGCCGACATGGATCCAACAGAGCATCCCTTTTACAAACATTGCTTGCTGAGAATTATGCCTTATGAAGGAGGCGAACCTAGGGTAATAGGCTATGTTTATGGTGGTCAGGGGACAATTAATGTGCCTAGCTGGTCACCGGATAGCAAGCAGATTGCATTTGTCTCTAATTCGAATTGAATAGATTCCCTATCGAACTAGATCAATTCGTTACATTCAAACCCTTGACTATTCAGGATAGTAATAACCGTTTCGGGGATCAGGTCAGAGGTTTCAACCCTTAAGATTCTGTCTCTGTCTTCCAGATCGAAATTCCAGGCATCGTAGGGAAGGAGTATATTCAGGAAGGCTCCCACAAGGTTCACTTGTGCTTCGCTCACTACTGAAGTTTTAAATACGTGGATTATGGTGGTTGCGGTATTCATAGCTTGGAAATTCATTCGTTGATTAGTTCTTCATAAGTAAGCGCAAGCCGCTTTCGAAGGTATTTTACTGCATAATGCTTTCGGGAAAGTAATGTGTTTATAGCTACTCCAGTGGCTTCGGAAATGTCTTTTACCGGCAAGCCTTCCATTTCTGTGAGCTCAAAAATCTCTCTTTGTTCAATGGGTAGTTCCGTCAAGGCCATTTCCAACTCTTCCCACATCAATGATCGGATGTAGACATTAACGGGGCTCTCAGATTCATCGGCCTGTGGAAAAAGCGATTTGAGAATATCTTCGTCCTCGTCATATACAGACTCTATTGGAAGGCTCTCTTCTTTTTTCTTTTTGCTTTTATTAATGATCATGTTTCTGGCCACACGAAACAACCAGCCAGAGATATTCTCAATGGGGTTATGTGTTGTGTCCATGGTTTTAACGAACTGGAAAAACACATCCTGGGCAATATCTTCCGCATCCTCATTGGTCGGAACCCGGGTTTTAATAAAAGAGCGGATACGGGGCTGGTGTTCCCGAATCTGTCTTTCAAGGTTTTTCCTGTGTTCGGTATTACTCACCGTCAGTACCATCTTTTTCTACGGTGTCTGACTCGGCAAAACAATCATTCTGCTCCATCCAACGGGCAAACTTTCTCTTTTTGAACCATTCTTTGCGCTCTTCAGGTGTCATGCTTTGCCATTTTTCACGGCCTTTATGGCCTCCGCCAGAGTGCTTTCCTTTTCCACCCATACCTGAGAATAGTATTCTTGAAAGGATGAAGAGACCTAGTGCCTGCCAGAAGTTGATGGTAGTAAGGCCAAAGATCTCGGGCATCAACCAATTCCATAGCCAGGTAATTACATAGCCAAAGAAAATCAGTATGGCTATGATGAAGACCGGATAGAAGAAGTATCTGTATTTATGAATAACTCTTTTCATTGTCAGCTTATTAAAATGTGCTCTTACTTAGGTAGACAAGTAAGTGATGAAAATATTTTAAGACTCTGAATATTTTTTCAGAAATGTGTGAGAAGAAAGGAGATTTAGCCGATTGTATTTAATCGGTTTTTAATGTCTTTGTAAGCAGCTACTATTAAAGTAACTATGGCTTGGTCATTATGATCAGCACCAGGTCTGAGCTTCACATGACGCATATGCTTTCCTGTGCCTTCTAATATTCCTGAAGGGTCGGGCAGATAGGATCCATAGATAAAGCCTACGTTGACATGAGCAGTATAGACATTTACGTATGCAAAAGGAGCATCTTCGATACAGCCAATAGGGTAGTTATCGTGAAAAATAGCCTCTACTTCAGGACCGACATCTTTAATCACTTCAAACCATTTGGAAGCAATAGGGCGAAGTACTTCTGCCTTTTGTTCCAGCCATGAATCCAATTCTTTGGCCTCAATGTCTTTTCCGTAGAATTTTAGAAGAGCATCCATTACGCGATGGTTTTCTCAAAACACACACTATTCTCAAGGCCTTTATACTGGCCATAATTTTCAATGATCTGATAGCCATGCTTGGTATAAAGAGCAATGGCTTCAGGTTGCCTTTTGCCGGTTTCCAGCACACATTGGGAGTATCCAAGTTCTGCAGCCCATTGCTCAAGCTCTTTCAGCACAAGTCCGGCTATTCCTTTACCTCTATGGTTTTCCAGAACATACATGCGTTTTACTTCAGCAGAGACACCTTCTTCAAAAGACTTAAAAGCTCCGCAGCCAATGGCTTGTCCACCTATATATGCAACGACACAGTTTTTAAGCAAATCAATCTTATTGAATTGAGCATAGTATGCATTGTCAGCTCCATCGCGGAGGGCTAAATCTGAGTCTAATAACTTCACCAAAGAAATGAAATCTTCATTTGAAGAGTCTGTTCTAATAACCTTAATCATAGCTTTGTTTGAATATTTTTTCAAAAGCATGGTATACCGCTAAATGGAGTGCATCTCGATGATCTTTATCTTCCAAAAAATCGAAATAGAGTCGGCTACCATCCTTGTTCTGCGCCTTGAGCAACTCATATAACTCCCTGGTTGTTCTTTCCATTACTTCACCTTCTTTTCCAACGGCTATGTATATAGATTTTTCCGATGTGTCCTCTTTGGGCTTAAGGTTGAGGAGCGACTCATCATTCCACCAAAGGCTCGGACTGACTATTATATAGTTGTCGAACATATCGGGATGCTTGAAGAGAATTTCAGTGGCCAATAGGCCTCCGAGCGACTGACCAATGAGTGTCTGAACTTCTGAAGTTCTATAATTTGAACTGATAAAGGGTTGAAGCTCCTGTTCCAGAAACTTTATGAACTTCTCTGACTGACCTGAAGTTGGAATGTCTTTCTTGTCTTGTGCGTTTTGCGTAGGGAAAGTAAAATCCCTCTGCCGGTCTACATTGGCAATTCCTACTACAATAGATTCTGGTAGCATGTTTATCCAGGAAAAAGAGCCGAATTGCACCAGACCGGCAATGTGTATGAAATCTTCATCCCGTGAGCCATCGAGTAAGTAAATCACCGGATAGGTGTTTTCGGAATTGGTTTTATAACTGTCTGGTAGATAAATGTTGATGCTTCTGCTTTCGGCTAAAATATCCGAGCTGATTGTTAATGTTTCGCCAATGGAGAATTCATTTTTCTGCAGAAGCTTAGTATTGGTCTGAGCATTTACCGCCAAAGAACAAAGAAGTAAGAGAAACCAAAGGTGTTTGATCATTCACAAGTTTAGTCAGTTTCACCTCATTTCTCGAATGCCTCTAGTACTTTTTGGGCTTTTGTCAAGTCCTGTTCAATAATCTCTGCTTTCACGGTACTGGTAGGCACCCATGCATGCGCTCTTGTTCCCATCACCGCATCTTTCAATAGCGAATTGATGTCTTCTTTTCCAGCATATTTTTGATCACTTGGCAATCAAATAAGCTTCCTTCGTATA
>JABXIP010000134.1 GCA_013373005.1 Cytophagia bacterium
GGTAAAACAGGCCATCGCTCATGTGCATGTAAAAGATGCCATTATGCATGGCGAAGATGGAGAGCCGGATTATACTTTTGCAGGGGAAGGGAGTGCTCATGTGGAAGCTATTTTGGAGGACTTGCTTAGGTCTGGTTACGAGGGTATGATTGCCATTGAACCACATATTGTCAAGGTTTTTCACCTTAAAGAGGAAAACCCAGACGAATCCAGAGCATACCATCTATATGTAGAATATGGCCAGCGATTTGAAAAATTATTCCATAAAATTGAGAATCGGGTAAAAGGTGATTAAGAAGATTGCATACCCCAGAGCTGCGGTGATAGGAAACCCATCCGATGGGTTTTATGGAAAAACTATCGCTTTTCCTTTCAGTAATTTCCATGCTGAAGCCAGATTGACTGAATCTGAAAGCATTAGAATCGGTAACTCCGAATATGCCAATCTCGATTCATTTTATCAGAACTATTTGCAGAACGGTGTTGATGCTGAAAACCCATTGATTAGCGCTAGCCTCAAGCGTTTTTATCAACACTGCCAATATCAAAATGCAGAGCTTCATACTCGAGGGTTTGCAATTCAGTTCGAAAGTAACATTCCCAGAGAAGTAGGTCTGGCCGGTTCTAGCGCCATTATTACGGCCACTATCAGAACCTTGCTGGAATTCTATCAGGTGACAATTCCCAACCGACATCTGGCCAATCTGATCTTAGAAGTAGAAACTAAGGAAATGGGAATCAGTGCCGGTCTGCAGGATAGGGTGGTGCAGGCGTTTGAATCGCCTGTTTATATGGATTTTGACGAAAGCCTCATGAAAGTTCAGGGCTATGGCAAATACCAATTACTGTCGCCCGATTTGTTTCGAGGCTTCTACATTGCCTATGACACGCTGGGGGGAGAGGGCTCTGATGTGGTGCATAATAACCTCCGGGGAAGGTATGATTCGGGTGATGAGCAAGTTCATCAGGTCATGAGAGATTTGTCGCAACTCACCGATGAATTTCTGGCGGCCCTTCAACTAGGCGATCAAGAAAAGGTTGCGAGATGTATGAATAGAAACTTCGATTTGAGACAATCGATTTGCGCTATATCAAAACGAAACCTGGAGATGATTACTTTGGCCAGGTCAGTTGGTGCAAGTGCTAAATTTACCGGATCAGGAGGGGCAATTATTGGCAATTATAGTTCCGAAGAAATGTATCAGCAGCTGGAAAATGTTTTTGCCTCTCAAGGAATTCAGCTTTTTAAACCCACTATTGTCAACAGAGAGAAATGATTAGAAAAGCGATTATACCGGCAGCCGGTTTAGGCACCAGAATGTTGCCTGCCACCAAGGCTATTCCTAAGGAATTGCTCACTATTGTGAACAAGCCGGTGATTCAATATGTGGTGGAGGAAGCTATTGAGTCGGGAATAACGGAGATACTTATTGTCATTTCCAGAAACAAAACGGCCCTGCAAGATCATTTTGCTAAGTCTTTTCCGAATGAAGATTTCTATGAACAAAAAGGAAAAACAGAGGTGCTCAATGCCTTGAAGGGCATCAGTGGCGACTGCGAAATAGAATACATTGAACAGCATGAATTAAATGGTTTGGGAGATGCTATACACCATGGAAAGGAGTTTGCCGGAACGGAACCTTTTGCTGTTTTGCTGGGAGATACCATTTGTGAATCTGATACAGCACTACCCATTCTGGCTCAATTAATCGACTGCTATAACCGCTTTGGTTCTTCAGTAACTGCTATTGAACAAGTACCTCTTGAAAATGTAAGCCGCTACGGCATTATGGGAGGTGAGCAGGTAGGGAAAGGAATCTTTCAGGTGAATGAATGGGTGGAAAAACCTCAGCCCGAAGTGGCGCCATCACAATTGGCCATTGCTTCCAGATATGTGTTTACGGCCCCTATATTCGATGCCTTGGAGAAGATTGGCAGGGGAGTGAATAACGAACTGCAGCTGACTGATGCTATGAAGCTGCTCCTCAATACCGAAGCCATGTACGGACTCCAGATTGCAGGCAGACGATTTGATGTCGGTAATCCGCAAGACTTTATCAAAACCAATATCCATTTTGGACTGAAGCACCATGAATTTGGAGAGGAGTTTAGGAGGTGGTTGGAGGAGGTGATTAAAGAGTGATAACGGCCATGGCTATGGTAAGTGCGGGTTTTTGTCCATTGTCTTTTCCGCCTACCGTAAATTTATTTTATTGTAATATCTTCATTCTAAGGTTGCAGGCCCGCATTTACTATAGCCGATGTTGTAGCGAGTTTTTTACTCAAACGTTTAGAAATTATTTAATCAATATGTAACAGCAATATAGTTTCGATTATCTCCTTAAGTATATGTTACCCATTGCTTATCCACTTTTCTGTAAATCAAACTTCGGTTCATTTCTTCCAGTGAATTGCAGCCTGAGGCTGCCAGTAATTCCAGAAAGTCTTCCAATATATTTTTGTGGTAATTTCTAACTCTTTTCCATTTTTCAGAAACCACCAATCCCCTAACAAAGTTTGGGTTGTTTGTGGCTACTCCGGTAGGGCACTCGTTGGTGTTGCATTTTAAGGCTTGTATGCAGCCCAGGGCCAACATCATACCACGTGCTGAGTTACAGACATCTGCCCCGATACACAACGCTTTAAATATGTCAAAGGCTGTAAAAATCTTGGTAGCTGTGATCACTTTGATTTCTTGCTTCAGCTTGTATTTATTGAGCGTATCAACCACAAAAATCAAAGCATCTTCCCAGGGCATACCTACGTAGTTTGAGAAATCAATAGGAGCAGCTCCTGTACCTCCTTCGGCACCATCTACTGTAATGAAATCCGGCTTGATGCCTGTTTTGACCATTTCCTCACATATTTCAACAAACTCCTGCTTACTTCCTATAGCTAGTTTAAAGCCGACAGGTTTTCCGTTGGACAATTTTCTCAATTGTTGAATGAAGTGCAACAATCCTTCAGCATTATGAAAAGCGGAATGACCGGGAGGGGATAGTACCACCGTATGCGGTTTTACGCCTCTTATTTCTGCAATTTCTTCATCATTTTTAGCTGCGGGCAATACACCTCCGTGACCTGGTTTTGCGCCTTGTGAAACTTTTATTTCGATCATCTTCACTTGCTCCCAATTGGCCTTTTCTTTGAACTTGTCCGGATCAAAATTTCCATCCTCATTTCGACATCCAAAATAGCCTGTGCCTATTTCCCACACTAAATCACCGCCTTTTAAGTGATACTTTGATATGCCACCTTCGCCCGTATCATGAAAGAAGCCTCCGGCTTTTGCACCTAAATTCAATGCTTCCACAGCATTTTTACTCAAAGCGCCAAAACTCATCGCTGAAATATTAAACAGAGAGGCACTGTAGGGTTGCCGGCAATCTTTGCCACCAATCATAACCCGGGGAGGGTTTTCCATTTTTTTGGCTGGGTAGATGCTATGCTGCATCCATTTATAATCGTCATGATTAATGTCCAGCTCCGTACCAAATGGATGTGTTTGCCGCTCTTCTTTGGCGCGTTCATAAATATAACTGCGGTGGTTGCGATCAATAGGCTTTCCATCGGTGCCTGATTCCACGAAATATTGATGCAATTCGGGTCCAATCATTTCCAGTAAGAAACGCATATGGCCAACAACTGGATAGTTTCGGAGTATGGTATGCTTTTTTTGAAATATATCATACAACCCAATAGATACTAATAGGGTAGCCAAGACGATAAAGCCCGGCAAAGGCCATAAAATGATGCCAATGATTACTCCAAGAATAATCACAACAACTAAGGTGAATTTAAGTGCTTCTTTCATTATAATTACAATTCTCTCAGGTATTTAATATCTTTTTTGGTGGTGTCTACTATTTCAGCAAATTTTCCATTCATCATCATTCTTGACATGGATTTTGCAAAGCCTTTCACCTGTTCAAAGGTGATAGAAGGTGGCATTGCCAGTGCATCCGGATCTGTGAAAATACTGATGATGGCAGGCCCTTTATGTTTGAACCCATTTGAAAGGGCTAATTCGACATCTTTGGATTCCCTGGCCTCCCAAGCGGCAATATTCATAGACTCCGCCAATTTCACAAAATCAGGATTAACCATATCGGTTTGCCAATCCATATAGCCTCCCACTCGCATTTCCAGTTTTACCATCCCCAGTGTGCGGTTATTAAAAATGATGATTTTAACCGGGATTTGATACTGACTAATGGTCATCAAATCGCCTAAGAGCATGGAGATACCACCATCTCCACTAAATGCGATTACCTGACGGTCGGGATGTGATAAGCCGGCACCCATGGCCATTGGCATGGCATTGGCCATAGATCCGTGATTGAAAGACCCTGTCAGGTAGCGATTTTTACCCGCTTTTAGATAGCGTGCGGCCCACACGGCACTCATGCCCGTATCTACCGTAAATATGGCATCATCATCTGCTAATTGATCTACCAAATGGGCGACATATTCCGGGTGAATCTGTTTTTCTGAGCCTTTATCTTTTACGTAGCTCTCATACGTTTTCTCAACCTCTTGATGCAAGTCACGCATTTTGTCGAGGAACTCAGTAGAGGTTTTTTCTTCAACGAGCGGCAAGAGTTCTTGCAGGGTTGATTTAATATCACCACAATATCCATAATCCACCTTGGCTCTTCGGCCCAGTTTTTCGGGCTTGGTATCGACTTGAATAATTTTACATTTCTCAGGGAGAAACTCACTATATGGAAAATCGGTACCCAGCATCAACAGTACATCTGCCTGATGCATAGCCTCAAAACCGGATTTGTTACCCAAAAGTCCATTTAACCCCACAGCATAGGGATTGTCCTTGCGTTCGAAGAATATTTTCCCTCTAAAGCTATAACCCAATGGCGCATGGAGTCTTTTGGCCAGTTGCATGACGTCATCTACCGCATACCGACAACCATGACCACAAAAGAGCACCACTTTTTCATTCGTATTGATGATTTCGGCAAGTTCATTAATGTCTTCAGTGCTTGGAATAACTCTAGGTTGCGTATAGAAATTTTTGCTGGAGGTATGAACGGGTTCAATTTCAGCAGACGCTACATCGCCTGGCAGACCTAAAACCGCTACCCCTTTTTGGCTGATGGCGTGTTGAATGGCAGTTTGTAAACCATTCAGTGCCTGTTTAGGGGTATTGGCCATAAACACATATTTCGAACAATCCTGAAAAAGCGCTTCGGGTCTTGTTTCCTGAAAGTTGTCCAGTCCCAGTTTGTCGGTATGCACGGTTGAGGCAATAGCAATAACCGGATTTTCAGCCCTGTTGGCATCATATAAGCCATTAACGAGGTGCACATGGCCAGGGCCACTGCTCCCCATACAACAGCCGATTCCATTCAGCTCTGCATCCATAGAAGCCGCATAGGCTCCTGCTTCCTCATGCCTGACGTGTATCCATTGGAGTCTTCCATCTCTTCGTACGGCATCATTTACCGGATTAAGACTGTCGCCAGTGATGGCATAAATTCTTTTTACACCTGCTGCGACAAGTGTTTCTACTAAAAGGTCAGATACATTTTTTGTCATATAGATTTTGATTTAATATTATTAAATCCATCGTTGCTTTAATTCGCTACAACGTTGTGTATCGTGCACTTTTATGCACGATATATTTCCAATAATTGACAAAAAGTGCACGTTAGCCAACCAACGGGTGTTGTATAATGTGCACTTTTCGTTTTTTAGAAAACCACGGAGATATTTAAGAATCGGTGCGATTTTCTTCTAATGAAGAAAGAGATTTAGGCGGGTTTTAGCAAGAGGTTTTTTGGCGCACTGTATTTAGGGGTAATGGTAGCTTCTTATGGCTGGGTATAGTCGTCAGACCACTCCGAGTAGTCTGACGACTGGCTTCGGCAGTTCAGGAGGAGACTCTTCGCGTCAATCGGTCTGGCTTATCAGCCGTCCGATTACCGCTCTGAGTAACGCTTACTGACACTGATTTCCTGATTTCTGATCAACTGACAACCGTCTTCACGCTCCCAGCACCGCGCCTCAAGCTCCACGCTTCCCGTTTCCTAATAAATCTTCGCCTTTTGCTCCATCCACTCTTCGTTTTCGATATAGTCATCGTAAGTGGAAAGTTTGTCCAGATAGCCTTTCGGTCCGATTTCAAGAATTCTGTTCGCTACAGTGTTCGTGAATTCGTGGTCATGCGATGTGAAGATCACTGTGCCAGGGAAGTCTTTCAAGGCATTGTTAAAAGCCTGAATAGATTCAAGGTCGAGGTGGTTGGTAGGTTCATCGATGATCAGCAGGTTGCCTTGTGCCAGCATCATACGAGAGATCATACAACGCACTTTTTCACCTCCGGAAAGTACATTCGATTTTTTGAACACCTCTTCTCCTGAGAAGAGCATTTTACCCAGGAAGCCACGGATAAATACTTCATCTTTCTCACCTTCTGAGAACTGTCTTAGCCAGTCGATTAGGTTTTCGTTAGAGTTGAAGTATTTAGAGTTGTCGTTTGGCAA
>JABXIP010000199.1 GCA_013373005.1 Cytophagia bacterium
CCCATGCAGAACCCCGCCGAAACCATGCGGGATATCATGGCCGACATCGGCAACCACGACCCGGTCGAGACGCCGGAGGGGCTGGACCTCACCAAGCCCCACCTGGTCACGCTGCCCAGTCACCGCAAGGTCGAGAACCTCACGACACACCACCGCGCCGCTCTGGAGTTCCTGAAACCCGCGCGGCGGAGCGGCACCGCGAAGCTCAAGGACCTCGACAGGCTCATCCTCTGGGCCAATCGCTTCAAGGGCGACACCTCGACGCTCTTCGCGAACCCCGAGATGAGCGCTCCGACGCTCACCTGCATCGCCGACTACCACGGCGCCGGCGCCATAGACCCGCTGAATCCGGAAGGCGATCCGACGGCGCGGCATTGCCACCACCGCGCGGTCTACGGCTTCCCGCTCTCCAAGGAGTGGCAGGCGTGGATGGGGATCTCCGGGCGCGCCCTCGACAAGGATGAGATGGGCGAGTTCATCGAGGCGAACGCAAAGGACATCATGGACCCGACGCCGCCGGTGCTGGCGCTCACCGAGAGCGACAAGAACCAGCCCTGGGAAAACCGTCTGATCCAGACCGCTCGCCAGATCGAGGGCCGCTACGGCCAGCTGGGCCAGCTGCTCGCGATGTCGCGCCGCTTCCAGGTCTACGAGACCAGCGACCTGACGGTAAAAACCAACCGAGACACCGGCGAGAGCGAGATCCAGTTCCTCAACGAGCACAAGGACGCCGACGGCAAGCCGCTCAGCGTGCCGAACCTGATCATCATCACGATCCCCGTGTTCCTGAACGGCGCCCCCTACCGGATGCCGGTGCGCTTCCGCTACCGGAAGTCCGGCTCCACCGTGAAGTTCATCCTGTCGATCTACAACCCGGAACGGGCGTTCGAAGCCGCCTTCGACGAGGCGCTCAAGATCGCGGCCGACGCGACCGAGCTCCCCATCTTCCAGGGCCACCCCGAATCCAGCTGATGCCCATGTCAGCGCCCTGGCAGCGGGGCGTTGCGATGGTCACCAGCGCAGGAGGACATCCATGCACAGCGAAGACTATTTCCAGCAGACCTGCGCCGAGAAGCCCAAGCGCGCGTTCTGGCGCTTCATCGAGAAGCTGGCGGAATACCCAGATGAACCCAGCAGGATGTCCGCGTGGAGCCTCGTCCTGATCGGCGGCGGGCTCACCGGCCTCGGAGCGATCTGGGGCCTCGGCTGGCTCATCGCGACCGCGATCAAAGCGGCGGGGTGGGACGGATGAAGAACAAGCTCACCGATCTCAACAACCACCTCTTTGCCCAGCTCGAGCGCCTGTCCGACGAGAACCTCGACGCCGACGCCATCGATCGCGAGGTGAAGCGCACCGAGGCGATGAAGTCGCGACTGAAATCAAAAGTCCCGGACGTGGCTACAACCACGGCCGGGACCGATGATACTCGAAAATCGATGTCCGTCGCCCGGAGCTCCAGCCGCAATAGACTGATGCAACATATCGCTGGGCACTCGTACCAAACCAACCACTCACGGACACCTATACACCTGTCAGAGTTGAACGATTCTGCCAATTCACGCCCGGAAGGGCATAAGCGTGGGAGACCTATCCGTTCGGATCAACCACAGTGCTTTTGCCCGCCGGTGGCCGAGGCGCTGGCCAGGGCAAACTGCGGGCACCTGGTTGCGGCAAGCGTGGAGGTGGAGGCATGACCACCCCGACACGCGGACAGCAACGGCAGATCGCCGACTACCTGGACCACATCGCGGACCAGAAACTGAACTGCTCCCAGCTCGGATCAGCTGACCCGATGACCGCCAACCGAATTTCTCTCGGGGCAGCATACCGTCTGGTCGCCGCAGACATGCGCGCGCTCGCGGACAGCGAAGGCTGAAATCAAACAATCGTCGGAGGCAAACATGATCGTCACCCAGGAATGGACCCACGCCCTCACCTGCATGCAGCAGACCGTGCTGCTGACCGCGATCCGCGGGCCGGACGGCGTCGCGAAGTATCACCCGTCGAAGTACATGATCCGTTGGTTCCGCCGCTGCGTGCTGCTGGGCGCCCTGGATCACAACGTGTTCGAGAACCCCTACGACCCGCGGGGCGGCAGCTTCACCGGGCCGAGCTACAGCTGGTCGCCGGCGATCCCGCACGAGGAAAGCTGGACCGTGCATATGCAGCCGGTCTTCGACAGATACCTGCAGTCGCTAGACGAGCTGCCCCACCATTTCCAGCTGCACTTCATGCACGCGGCAGAGATCATCGGCTACAAGCACCCAGACCCGCTGATCCGCGACTGGTGGAACTACGTCTACCGCGAGCTTGCCAACGACATGCACCTCAACGTTAAGACCGAGGAGGAGCTCGACTTTCGCCTCGGCGACAGCGAGGCCCAGTGGCGCGCCAAGAGCAGCAAGGCGACGCGGGCATGACCAACACCACCACCAACCGGATGAAGCGGCTCATCGCGGACATCTCCGAGCACGGTGCGACACCGAGCCGGGTGAAGAAGATCACCAACGCGCTGCGGGCCGTGACGGCCGAGCGCGATGCAGCTGCCGATCGGGTGAAGGATCTCGAGCGCCTCGTGAAACTCGCGGACGCTCGCTGCGAGCCGTGCGCAGATCCGGCCATCCGCCAGAACGTGAGCGAGGTGGACGCATGATGGGAAAGAGACATCAATTTACCAAGGCGCAGATCGAACGCTATGTTGCTGCGGCCCGAGCGGCTGATCCGAGCGCGGTCATTGAACTGGTGACCGACGCTGGAACCGTCCGCATCCTCCCCGATTCCGCTCAGCAGCAGGAACCGGACAACCCGTTCGACAAGTGGAAGAGTAGGCGCAATGAAGGTCAGGCTTAAAGGCGTTAACCGGGTCTCAGTGAAGCTCGCGAACGGTGACCGGGTCACCTACTACTACGCTTGGAAGGGCGGGCCACGCCTGCCGGGCAAGCCGGGAGACCCAGAGTTTATCGCCGCCTACAATGCCGCCGTCGCGCAGAAGGCGAAGCAGCCAACCGGCACAATCCAAGCCATCCTGAACGCCTACCAGGACTCGCCCAAGTTCAACGATCTGGCCCCACGCACCCGGAAGGACTACGTCAACCATATCCGCAAGATAGAAACCGAGTTCGGGGACTTCCCGCTTGCCGCCCTGCACGACCGCCGCACCCGCGCCGAATTCCTCGGATGGCGCGACCGGATGGCCGTGAAGTCGCGCAGGCAGGCGGACTATGTCTTCGCGACCTTCGCCGCCATCATGGCGTGGGCCTTCGACCGTGGCTTGACCGTAGCCAACCCCTGCGAACGCCCCGGCAAGCTCTACCGCGCCAGCCGTTCGGACTCGATCTGGACGCAGGCCGACGAAGATGCGCTGCTGAAGGTTGCGCCGCCGCGCATCCGGCTGGCCTATCTTCTGGCCGTCTGGACCGGCCAGCGGCAAGGCGACCTGCTGCGCCTGACGTGGACGGCCTATGACGGGTCGCACATCCGCCTGAAGCAAGGGAAGACCGGGCGGCGCGTCGTCATTCCCGTTGCGGGCGTCCTGAAGGCTGCACTGGATGAAGCCGCGCAGGACAAGAAGGCGGTTACCATCCTGACCACGACGAAGGGAACCGCGTGGACCGGACACGGCTTCAGCGCGACTTGGCGCAAGACACTGGCCAAGGCCCAGGTCACCGGCCTGACCTTCCACGACCTTCGCGGGACGGCGGTGACGCGGCTGGCCATCGCGGGATGCAGTGAGGCAGAGATTGCGACGTTCACGGGCCACAGCCTGCGGGACGTGGGCGCGATCCTCGACGCCCACTATCTGAGCCGGGATGCGCGCCTGGCAGAATCGGCACTCAGCAAGCGCGAAGCGCACGAAGCGGGAACGAAAATTCCCAAATGAGCGCCCAAACGCTCTTCGATAGTCGTCGTCAGAACAGCGATTTTGTGAGTGATTTCAATGGCAGGGGCAGCAGGGTTCGAACCCGCGACCTACG
>JABXIP010000189.1 GCA_013373005.1 Cytophagia bacterium
GCCTTTCTATCTACGATATTGCCTAAGCCAATATCAATACCCAGATCGAGCCATAAGTGGTTAAATGAGTTTTCATCCACTAAGTCGCGATAGCTAGCCTCTTCGGTAAGATATTCTCCATGAAATCTCAACTTATCTCCCAAAACTGACTTAGGGATATCGCGGAGTTTAGTAGCACAGTTATCAAAAAACTGATCGTATAGATAGAGTCGGTTTTGTGGTAGTATATTATTTTCCAGAAACTCAAAAATGGCCTGCTTTTCTTCCTGGGTGATATTCATCACCTGCTCTGTCATCCATCTATTCTGACGCACATAGCTGTCTACAAACAAGCTGAAATCGTAAGCGGCAACCATATACTGTTGAGTTCCTGCAGCGAACCTAATGTAAAAGCCCTTTTCTGTTGTATCGAAAATACCGTAGTTATAGGCCTTATCAATATTTAAGGCCGGATCCTTGACCCGAAGAGCACTGTGCCCGAAACAGTCTACCAAACTTGGTCCGGGGCCAACGGTAATAAGACTTACCTCTGCCTGGTCGGAAAGTTTTGCGTATTGAGCAGAAAGACTCAAACAGGCAAGAAGACTAAACAGTACTAAGCTGATCTTCATGAAATAAAACTAACATGAGTTTTTTAAAAATATGGATATGCTCAAAAAATAGTAGAGAAATTTCCCATTCACTACATCTCTAACAGAGTCTCTCACCGAGGACTCTGATATAAAGTTGAGTACTCAGAGTCCCTTACAGGAGACTCTGAGTGAGAATTGTTGATGGATTTAGGGGGTGATATTTTCCAAGTTCAATTTTGCTCGGGTTATTCCAGCGCCTAACTTGATGCCATGAATCGGAACTGGCGCGATGGGCTGAATTATGCTTCCAAACTTACTCCTCTGAGGTTGTGGAATATGGTTCAGTTGGTAGCCAGCTATTATGCTTCAAAAGTTAGCGGAAGACCTTTTCACTCGGGCATGCCTACCAGTATTTCGCTAGAGCCTACAACTTCCTGCAATCTGCGCTGCCCTGAGTGCCCAAGCGGACTCAGAAATTTCACCCGTCCTACGGGAATGCTAGAAGAAGATATTTACCGAAAGGTGATTGATGAACTCGCACCAAGGCTGAGCTACCTCAACTTTTATTTTCAGGGGGAACCCTATCTGAATCCAAAATTTCTCGATCAGGTAGCCTATGCCAACCAAAAGAAAATCTACACAGCTACTTCTACCAATGCTCATTACCTCAATGATCAAGTGGCGAAGCAGACAGTAGAGTCGGGCCTGGACCGATTGATTATTTCTATTGATGGAACCACACAGGAAACTTATGAACAATATCGTGTCGGGGGGAAGCTTGAGAAGGTAATTGAAGGCACTAAAAGTGTGGTGAAGTGGAAGAAAGAGCTGAAGTCAAATACACCGCATATTATCTTTCAGTATTTGGTGGTTAAGCCCAATGAGCATCAATTGGAAGATGTAGAGCGGATGGCCAAAGATTTAGGAGTGAATGAGGTGGCTTTTAAGACCGCTCAGATTTATGACTATGAAAATGGCTCCGAACTCATACCCACCATTGAAAAGTACAGCAGGTATAAGCAACTGGCTAATGGCAAATGGGCCATCAAGAATAAGCTGGTGAATCATTGCTGGAAGATGTGGCATTCATGCGTCATTACCTGGGACGGTAAGGTAGTGCCTTGCTGTTTCGATAAGGATGCACATTATCAACTGGGCGAAATGAAAGACCAATCTTTCGGGAGCGTATGGAGAAGTGAAAACTATGTAAGGTTTCGTCAAAGTCTTATCAAATCGAGAAGTGAGATTGAGATGTGTAAAAACTGCTCGGAAGGCACTAAGGTTTGGGCTTAATGAAATGGTTAAAACCATTGGGTCATTGTATCAGGCAATAATTTAGCCCACGGATTAATCCGTGGGCTAAATTGAAATTTCGTATCAGAAAACCGTCTCAACGGTTTATAATTAGTTCCTGAGATGCTCAGGCATTTTGAAGTCTTTGCTGGAAGATGGTGAGCATTTCTCACAACCCGTGGCACAGCTGTCCTTAGCTTTGTACTGTCTGTAAAGCTTTCGACCCATGAAGAATAGGGCTGCTAAGAATAATATGCCGATGATAACTTCCTGCATTGGTTATTGAACCATGATTGAGGTGACAAAGTTCGGAAAACGACTTTAAAGTCGAAAGTTATCAGTTGATTAGTATATCAGTTATCAGTACTTAGAGTATCCTGTTTACCGATATACTGATCACTGCTTTCTGATGTCCCGTCCTGAAAAAAGTAGACAGTTATTCAAACGAATAACTATGAAAACAAGACATGATCAACTGATAACTAATCCCCGATCACTTCTTCCCCCAATGCTTCTGAATTACTTTGAGCATTTGAGGTTGGGCTGCGTTACCTGCAATGATTTCTCTGCCAAAGAGAAAGTCGTCTCCACCTTTAAAGTCTGTTACAGTTCCTCCGGCTTCTTGTACAATGAGTGCTCCTGCAGCTACATCCCAAGCATTGAGGTTATATTCGA
>JABXIP010000224.1 GCA_013373005.1 Cytophagia bacterium
CACTAATGAAGCCAAATCGGTCTCCATAATCTCCGGTACAATATGCTCCGCCATGCGTTGATGTGTTACTGCCGACCACATGCGATAGCAATGCCCTGCACTCAGTCTACCCGCACGGCCTGCTCGTTGATCGGCTGAGTCTCTTGAAATGCGAACTGTCTCTAAACGGGACAGTCCAGAGTTCGGATCGAACTTGGAAGTACGGCCAAAACCGCTGTCAACTACCACTTTGATGCCTTCAATGGTCAAACTGGTCTCTGCTATATTGGTAGCAAGCACAACTTTGCGTCTGCCGGAGCGGTCAGGAATAATGGCTGCCTGCTGCTTATGAGGCGGGAGCGTACCATATAATTGATGGATGGACATATCTCTAAGGCTTCCTTTGAGTAGGTCGGCTGTTTTCTGAATTTCTCTTTGTCCTGGCAGAAATACCAGAATATCACCATCATGCTGTTTGGCTGCTTTGTTGATAGTCTTGGAGATGAGTTCGGGAATCATAAACTCATCGATATCGCCTTCGTATCTAATCTCAACTGGATATTGGCGACCCTCACTCACCACTGCAGGAGCCTTCAACAGCCTGGTAAGTTGAGGCATATTGAGTGTGGCCGACATAATCATAATACGAAGATCAGGTCGAAGTACTTGTTGGGCTTCACGGCACAGAGCTAGGGCTACATCGGCATGAATACTGCGCTCATGGAATTCATCGAAAATGACCATTCCAATGCCTGAGAGCTCGTTATCTGACTGTATCATTCGAGTCAGGATGCCTTCAGTGACTACTTCAATCTTCGTTTGAGCAGAAACCCGATTGTCAAATCGTATTCGGTAACCAACTGTTTCACCTACATTTTCATTCAGAAAGTAAGCCATGCGTTCCGCAATGGTACGCGCTGCCAATCTTCTTGGCTCTAGCATAATGATCTTCTGACCATTGAGCCAGGGCTCATCCATCAAAGTAAGTGGCAGAAGTGTACTCTTTCCAGCCCCAGGAGGAGCGTTCACAATCAGGGTATTTTTTTCAGCAAGATGCTTTCTAGTGTCAGGAACTACTTCCTTAACAGGGAGATCGATATGTTGGTATTGAAAAGTCATGGGGTAATTGAGCTGCGAAGGTAAGGGTTTTAGTATTGAGACATGAGTATTGGGTATTGAGAAATCTGGATTTGAGATTCTACTCGGCTCGGAAGTCTACTTACCAAACCGGAGGTGTTTATGTATAGCCATTACTTAAGGGCGAATCCCCCGGCCTAAAGGCCACCCCCTTTTAAACAAAGGGGGATTAGTTTGTGCCAGAGTTTAGGGTTGTAGTCAAGTCTGGCAGAATGTACATTCCCTCTCCTTGGTTAGGGATAAAAGGGTGGGGCTCAGTCCTGTCTCAATACTATGTACCCAGTACCAATCTCTCAATACTCAATACCATATTGAAACAAGCTATTAATCCTTCAAACATTTTCCATCTTCACTTTGTATGTTTGTACAAAGAGTAAAAACCATATGCTATTAGTACTTTCTCCTGCCAAAACCCTCGATTTCGAAACCCCATGCGATAAGGAAGCCAGTTACCCAAAATTCCAGAAAGAAGCGCTGGAGCTGATTGGTGTGCTGAAAGAAAAAAGCCCTGAAGAGATTCAGGAGTTGATGGATTTGAGCGAGAATCTGGCGGAGCTGAATGCAGATCGTTATCGTAAGTTCTCTAAGGGGAAGAATACCAAAAGAGCCAAGCAGGCGGTATACGCTTTCAAAGGCGATGTATATGTTGGTTTGGAAGCAGAAGAGTTGAGCAATGACGATATTCTTTACGCTCAGGAGCATCTGCGCATTTTGTCTGGGCTTTACGGGCTGCTTCGCCCACTGGATTTGATTCAGCCTTACAGACTGGAAATGGGAACCCGTCTGGCATTTGATGACTACACTACACTCTATAATTACTGGGCAGATAAGATTGTAGCACAAGTGCTGCGAGACCTCAAAAAGCAAGGAGATAAGGTGTTGATCAACCTGGCTTCACAGGAATACTTTAAAGCCATTGACAGACCAAGCCTCAAAGCCAAAGTGGTGAACGTTGAGTTCAAAGATTTTAAGAATGGCGAGTACAAAATCATCTCATTCTTCGCCAAGAAGGCCAGGGGACTAATGGCTCAGTACATCATCAAAAACCGTATCAATGATATTGAAGGCATCAAAGGCTTCGATTACGAAGACTATTGGTTCGATGCTGAAGGTTCAGATGAGAATAATCTGCTGTTTAAGAGGGGGTAAAACGGATACCGTCATTGCGAAGAATAAAATCGGTGCAAACAAGGTTTTATGATGAAGCAATCTGTCTGTTCTGTGCAGATTGCCCGAAACAGACGGATTACCACGTCACAATTAATTGCTAGCGCATTAATTATTCCTAGCGCTCACATATTGTGAGTGCGTTCCAATCAAGAACTTTAAGCCCTAAGAAAGTTATGTCCGCACTTAAAGTGCGAACTAGTTAAGCTTTAATTTTTCCTTGTAATTACAGAACCGATTGATGTCAAACCTTCAACCTGGGCTTCACACCAAAAACAAA
>JABXIP010000077.1 GCA_013373005.1 Cytophagia bacterium
ACTCAACATCATATTTTTACTAAGGAGAATGAATAAGAATTTATTCATTAAGGTTGAAAATTTAGAAACACTCAAATAATCCTTCAGCGGCATATCTTTTTAAAATCCTTACCTTAAGACAATTATCAACCTTTTAATAAACTGAAATTACCTTATGAAAAAGTATATGATCCTTCTGGTTGTTGTTTTGGTCTTACAGGCCTGTACAACAGAACCGGAAGAAAAACATGTCGCCATTGAAGGTGTAAACCTTGCGCTCGATCCAGGAGATGATTTCTTTCGATATGCCAATAGTATTTGGTATGATACAGCCCAGATTCCTCCAAGTCAGGCTGGCGTTGGGGCTTACATGTTTATGAATTATCCGCAAAGAATTCGCTTGCAGGGAATTCTCGATAGTGTGGCTCAAGCCGATAGTCCGCAAGGAAGTATTGGCCAAAAAGTGGGTGATTTCTATGCCTCGGGAATGGATATGGCAACCATCAATGAAAGGAGCTACGACCCGATAAAGCCTATTTTGTCGAATATAGAAAGTATTAATAGTGTTTCGTCTTTGATGGAATTTGTGGCTGCACAGTCAATGGCTGGAAATAGCTCAATCATTGGTTTCAACGTTGGCCCAGATGATCAGAACAGTAGTATGAATATAGCTCATGCCGGACAGACGGGCATTGGCTTGCCCACCAGAGACTATTACTTCAATACAGACCCTTCTACCTCAAAGATTCAGGAGGCTTACAAGACATATTTGGCTACTTTATTTGAGTTAACTGGAACCAATGCTTCTGAAGCTGAAACTAAGGCCAACTTAGTTTATGACATAGAAAAGCAGTTGGCGGCTTCTCATAGGAATAGGGTTGAACTACGCGATGTGAAAGCCAACTACAATAAGATGGCGGTAGCCGATTTGAACAAGAAACAGCCTAACATTAGCTGGTCGGCCATGTTGGAAAATCTTGGAGCTGAAACCGATTCAATTGATATTGGTCAGCCTGCCTATTACGAAAAACTGAACCAGTTGCTAAAGTCTATTTCGCTTGATGACTGGAAAGTCTATCTAAGTGCGAAGACAATCGGTAATTATGCTGGCATACTGAGCCAGCCTTTTATTGATGCTGAATTTGAACTTTCCAAGGTACTTTCCGGTCAGTCTGTGCAAAGGTCTAGGGGAGAAGTGATGGCCAGTATGGTCGATAATCTGCTCGGTGAAGCTCTGGGGCAATTGTATGTGAAGAAGTATTTCCCCGAGTCGGCTAAAAAGAGAATGCTTGAGCTCGTTAATAACTTTCAAAAGGCTTACGCCATCAGAATTGATAAGCTGGAATGGATGAGTGATAGTACTAAGGTGAAAGCCAAGGAGAAGCTTGCAGCCATGAACAAGAAAATTGGCTATCCTGATTCCTGGAGAGACTACAGTAATGTGGAAATTCAGAAGGGTAAGTTTTTCGAAAATGTAGTTTCAGCAATTAAGGCCAGATATGAATATCAGTTGGCTAAGCTGGGAAATCCTGTAGATAAGTCGGAGTGGTTTACCACGCCTTCTACCGTAACGGCCTATAATAATCCTTCTGGTAATCAGATCGTATTTCCTGCCGGTATTCTACAACCTCCTTACTTCGACAATAATGCAGATGATGCGCTGAATTATGGCGGAATTGGGATGGTAATAGGTCACGAAATTACCCACACTTTTGACGATCAAGGGGCTCAGTATGATAAAGATGGTAATGTGAAAAACTGGTGGACGGAAGAGGATTTTGCCAAATTCAGAGCCAGAACTCAGCAAGTCATCGATCAGTATAGCACTTTTACAGTGTTAGATAGTGTGCACGTAAAAGGAGCCATGACAGTGGGTGAAAATACCGCAGATATCAGTGGTGTAGCTGTAGCCTACGATGCTTTCAAAATGACTGAGCAGGGGCAAGACACTACCAGAATTGATGGCTTTACGCCAGATCAGCGTTTCTTCCTATCTGTAGCCAGAATTTGGAGAGTGAAAATGAAGGACGAATACCTTCGTTTATGGATCAACAATAACTCACATGCACCACCAGTTTGGCGTGTCAATGGTCCTCTGATGAATACAGATGCTTTTTATAAAGCTTTCGATATTCAACCGGGAGAGAAAATGTATTTGCCAAAAGAAGAGAGAATTACCGTTTGGTAGAAAATGCATAGAGACTATCTCAAAAGCCAGCCGTCATTCCCGACTCCGATCGGGAATCCCTCCAAACTGGCTCCCAAGCCCGATAGAGATTCCCAGTCAAGCTGGGAATGACGAATTTGGTGGCTTTTGAGATATGCTTTTTTTTCTGAATTTAACTGCAAATTGCGCTGATGTTAGCACAAGCTAAGCCTGTTTGATTATGCCTAAAAAAGATCCCTACGCAGCACTGCGATATCGGGAATTCAACGTTTTTCTTTTAGTGCGCTTTGCCATGGTCTTCGCCTGGTCTATGCAATTTGTGGTCATCGAGTGGGAGGTGTATAGCCTTACCAAAGACCCGCTTTCACTGGGCTATATTGGTCTGGCTGAGGTGATTCCGGCCGTGCTGATGGCGCTCTTTGCCGGTCATATTACCGATAGGAGCGAGAAGAGAAGTTTGCTCATCAAATGCGTCATTGGCTTTTCAGTAATAAGTTTTGGCTTGTTTCTGCTTACATGGCCTAAGGTGGTTGGCAATTGGTCAACCGGATTGATACTGACGGGTATTTACAGTCTAGTTTTTCTGGGTGGCTTTGTCCGTGCCTTTATTTTTCCCACCATCTTTTCGTTGCTGGCGCTTATTGTACCGAAAAGACTTTATCCCAATGCGGCTACATGGAGCAGTACTACAGGTCAATTGGGCAGGATGCTTGGGCCTGCTTTGGGCGGAGTGACGATTTCGCTGATTGGGGTACACTGGTCTATGTGCATCATATTTGGTTTTTCATTATTGGCTTTTGTGAGCCTGTTTCAGATTGGAAAGAAACCAATCATGAATAAGAACACAGAGCAAAAGATCTGGAGTAGTTTGGGTGAAGGGCTTTCTTTTGTATTTAAGGAAAAGGCCATTTTCGGAGCCATTACGCTGGATATGATCGCGGTGCTTTTCGGTGGTGCCGTGGCTCTTTTACCAGTATTCGCTCAAGATATTTTGCAGGTAGGTTCCGAAGGTTTTGGCATTCTGCGGGCAGCTCCAGCAGTCGGTTCTGCCATTATTATGTTTGTCGCGGCCTATTTCCCCTTGCATAAGAAGGCCGGAATGAAGTTGCTTACTGTGGTCTTTGGTTTCGGAGTTTGCATTATAGTTTTCGGCCTTTCGAAAGTCTTTTGGATATCAGTTGTTGCCCTCTTCTTCAGTGGGGTGACAGATGGTATTTCCATGATCATCCGCCAAACCATTATGCAATTGAAAACCCCTGACGATATGCGTGGTCGGGTGGCCTCTGTGAACTCCATTTTCATCGGTTCGTCCAATGAGCTAGGCGCATTCGAAAGCGGCTTTACAGCCAGGTTAATGGGAACAGTAACCGCGGTGGTTTTTGGAGGCAGCATGACTTTGATTACCGTAGTAACTACTGGTCTGGTGCTGCCTTCTTTCAGAAAACTCGATCTTCAGAAAGACATGGAAGAGCATGAGGCTTCAGATGAGTAGTGTTTGCCGTCAATTTATTCTCACTCCTAATAGGAGGTGATATCAGTCATTGAATCTGAAATGACCTGATTAATAGGTGGTTAAGTTTCTTGTCAAATCATTTCTTGTATTTCTTTTACAACTTATATAGAAATCTTGCGTATGTTTGTTTTACAAATTCAATAGTAATGAGTAGAACAACTTATTTAGGCGAATTCGAAGAGCTGATATTAACGATGGTATTGATTCTTGATGATGATGCCTACGGTAACACAATAGTGAATGGAATCAAAGAGCATCAAAACAGGGAGGTCAACCTGAGCTCGGTTCATATTACTCTCTATAGGCTGGAAGATAAGGGCTATCTGGAATCGCATTACGGTGGAGCCACCAACGTAAGGGGAGGTAGAAAGAAGCGCTACTTCAAAATTACCAATGCGGGTAAGGCTATGCTGCAAGAAATGAAAGATGCCAGAAACAAACTATGGAAACTTACTCCTCAGTTGAAATTCAGCCATGTCTGAAATAAAACCACCACGCTTATTCACTAGCTTCTTTAGATGGTATTGTAAGGAGTCTTTACAGGAAAGTATTCTGGGCGATTTACAAGAGGCCTTTTATGAAGAAGCGGAGGTAAAGGGTCTGTTGAAAGCGAGATGGAAATATATCTGGACTATACTAAGGTTTTTCAGGCCAGGAATAGTCCGAAGTTTAGAAGGAACTCAAAAACTCAATAATTACGGTATGATCAAAAACAACATTAAAATCGGTATGCGCAGCATATTGAGAAACAAGGTTTTCTCAATTCTCAATGTCACAGGTCTCAGTGTAGGCTTAGCGAGCTGCTTACTCATTCTAATCTATGTTAAGAATGAGCTTTCTTATGACACTTATAACATAAATTATGACCGCACCTACCGAGTGATCCAACACTTTGGTGGAAGAGGAGCTGATTTAAAGAATGAGGTACTGCCCACTTCTGAATATCAGGTTTGGGGGAATGCACCAGTTGCACCAGCACTTCAAGAATTCTATCCTGAGATAGAGAGTGTTTTCCGTTTTACACACGGCTTTAACTGGCTGGTGGAATACAAGGGAGACCGCTATCAGGAGAAGAATGTGGTTTTCGGTGACTCCACATTCTATAAAGTGTTCTCTTGGGATTGGATCTCAGGAAATGCAGAGACTGCTTTGGTTAGACCATTCACCATTATCCTGAGCAAGAAGCTTGCAGAGAAGTATTTTGGTAATGAAAATCCGGTAGGGGAGTCGCTGCTAATGGATGGTGAAGACCTTTATGAGGTGACTGGCGTATATGATATTCCTTCTAATTCTCATTTTAGAGTAGATGCGATTATGTCAATGTCAACCTTCAAAGGGTTTAGACCGCAGATTTTTGAAAATTGGGGTTATGTGGACTTCTATACCTACTTCACCTTGAATGGACAGGCCGATATTTACGATTTAAGCCAAAAAATTCCAGACTTTCTAGATACCTATTATAAAAGTGATTATGGCTATACGCTTCGGTTTGAGGCACTGAAGGATGCTTATTTGAATTCAGACGCAGGGCGTCAACCTGGCCCCGTTGGGAGCAAGAGTAATATCTATTTGTTCATTTCGGTGGCGATTTTCATCTTGCTGATTGCGTGCATCAACTTTATCAATATTTCCACAGCCAGATCTATTGACCGCGCCAAAGAAGTGGCTGTCAGAAAAACTTTAGGCTCGCTTAGAAGCCCGTTGATTTCACAGTTTTTGATTGAATCGGTGTTGATCACATTCTTTGCCACAGTTATAGCCGTTCTCTTAGTTTTATTCGGACATAGCTACCTAGAAATTTTGACCGGAAAGCAGTTAATAATCGATTGGTTGTTAAGTCCAATTAACTTGCTGATTGGCGGTTTGTTGGTGCTTGTATTAGGCGTTTTAGCTGGCATTTATCCAGCTTTCATTCTCTCCAATTACAGACCAATTCAAGTACTGAGAGGTTCTTTCAAGAACTCATCTAAAGGTATTTGGCTAAGGAAGTCGCTTGTGGTTCTTCAATTCGCCTTGTCTATAATGCTTTTAGCAGGAACAGCCATTGTATATCAGCAACTCGAGTATATCAGGGATTATGATAAGGGCTTTGAGTCAGAGCAGGTTTTGGTGATTGATTACGGTGGAGATGCCAAAGTAAAGCAAAACCTGCAGTTCATTAAGTCTGAATTGATGAAACATAATGCAGTTGAATCTGTGTCTTTGTCAAGGGCAACTCCGGGCGATTTCTTTCCAAATGCAGGAACTACAATTGAAGCTCCAACTGGTGAGATGGTCAATAAAGTGCCTTATATCTATGAAATAGATGAAGACTTTGTTCCAACATATAACATGAATATTATAGCTGGTAGAAACTTCTCAAAAGATTTTCCTTCAGATACAACCACAGCTTTGTTAGTGAATGAGTCGGCAGCCAGGTTTTACGGATACAGTAACCCGGAAGATATTGTAGGAAAGAACTTCAGCCAATGGGGTAGAGAAGGTAAAGTGATAGGAGTGGTTGAAGATTTCAATTATGTTTCTCTTCACAATGAAGTAGAACCTTTAACCTTACGATACTCCATTTGGTGGGCTACTGAAAAGTTTTCGGTCAGGCTTAAGTCTAGGGATTTGGGAGGTGTTTTGACGGAACTAGAAGCTCTTTGGAAAGATGCCGTGCCATATTATCCGTTTAACTCCTATTTCAATGACATCAGCTTTAACGATCAATATGAAGCCGATGAACGCTTTGGAATGATCTTCTATTCATTTTCCATTCTGGCAATTTTTGTAGCCTGTTTAGGTTTATTTGGCTTGACGATTTACACAAGCAATCAGAGAGCTAAAGAGATAGGGATTAGAAAAGTTTTAGGAGCATCAGTTCAGCGAATAGTGTCCATTTTATCTCTTGATTTCATCAAGTTGTTTGGCATTGCCTTGCTGTTGGCAATACCATTATCTTACTGGATTATGTCGAATTGGTTAGGCTCTTTCGCTTATCAGACTTCCATTAGCTGGCAAGTTTTCGTTTTTGCTGCTATCATTACCTTGGTTGTTTCACTTTTGACGATGAGCTTTAAAACGGTTAGTGCTGCAATGTCTAACCCGACTAAAATCTTGAAAGATGAATAGCTAAATAACCTGAATTTGATGTAAGGAAGTGGTAAAAGATCAAAGCAGGCCTATTTTTCCGGCATGACGTTCTTTTGTTACATCGAACTCACATCAAATATAGTTTGAAATGTTAAAGGTAAGTCCTTATGGAGGGCTTGCCTTTTATGCTCTATTAGAGTTCAGGTTCTAACAGTTCCCATCTACATCGCAGCTATCTCCTTGCTCAGGAGAAGTGTTGATGAAAGGACTGCTTTCTTCAAACACCTTGCTCAAAGTGCCTTTGAAATGCTCCACCGGCTGAGCACCTGAAATGGCATACTTTCTATCGAACACAAAGAATGGTACACCTTGAACCCTGATTTGTCTTGCTTCGTCAAT